>JAAZDR010000082.1 GCA_012512705.1 Bacillota bacterium | reverse complement strand
TTAGTAGAAATTAAAGTTAACTGATCTTTAGCAGCGGAAACAAAAATATTTTCTAATATATCTAATGTGGTTCGTGAGGGTATTGCTTTTTCAATAATATCGAGCTTTTGAGTTAGAATGCTTGTATTTGCTTTAAAGTGCATTTTTTACCTCCTAACAAATAATATCTATATCATAATATAATGATTATGATCATAAAGTAATAGATCGTCATAATAATAATAGTGGTTGTGGATAATGTTAAGAAGTATATCAAGCATAAAAAAATGGCAGTTCTTTGTGTGAATATATTGTTGACAAGATTTATACTTGTCCACATTTTGCCTTTATACTCCACAAGAAACAGACAAGATTTTAAAAACAGTAAATTATTATCATCTTATTCATAATTTACTCACAGGTTTATCCATAAGCAAAAAGCCTATATTTTAAGGCTTTCGCTAATTTTATCCACAATTTCCTGAGTTTCTTTATTATGCTGAATTTCTTTGTTAATTTTTTTGTGTGCATGCATTACAGTGGTATGATCACGGCCGCCAAATTCTTCTCCAATTTTAGGTAAAGAAAAATCAGTCAGCTCGCGACAGAGATACATTGCTATCTGACGCGTATGGGCGATGGATTTAGTCCTTTTTTTCCCTTTTAAATCTTCTGGAGTCAAATCAAAAAAAGCAGCTGTCTTGTTAATAATATCCTTGATTGAAATTATTTTTTGCTGTGGTTCGACTAATACATTTTGCAGCGCCTCTTTGGCAAGCTCGAGATTTATGCTTCTTTCCGCTAGAGAAGAATAGGCAATCACCCTAATAAATGAACCTTCTAATTCACGGATATTAGTAGTTACTTTATTGGCGATGTATGTAATTACATCATCAGGATCTTTAATTCCTTCTTGCTTTGCTTTTTTATAGAGGATAGCGATACGGGTTTCAAGATCTGGGGGATGAATATCAGTAATTAATCCCCATTCAAAACGAGAACGAAGTCGATCTTCAAGGGTTGGAATTTCTTTGGGTGGACGGTCACTGGAGATAATGATCTGTTTGCTGTTTTCGTGTAAAGCGTTAAATGTATGAAAAAATTCTTCTTGCGTCTGTTCTTTACCCGCTAGAAACTGAATATCATCAATCAACAATACATCGACATTACGGTATTTATTACGAAATTGGAGAGTTTTGTTGTCACGAATAGCATTGATGAATTCATTCGTAAATTTTTCTGAAGAGAGGTATACAACACGGCTGTTTAGATTGTGTTCGAGTATAAAGTGGCCAATTGCATGCATGAGGTGTGTTTTGCCCAAACCTACACCACCGTAAATAAATAGGGGGTTGTATGCTTTCGAAGGGGCTTCGGCTACTGCAAGAGATGCAGCATGTGCTAAACGATTGCTATTGCCGACAACAAAAGTGTCAAAGGTGTATTTCGGATTCAGCCAGGTACCAACAGCATTTTTTTTCCCATTTAATCCTGTTTTTATCAGGTTCTCCAGGTTATTTTTACTGTCATTATCATAATCGCAGCTGTCTTTTAATGTACTCAACTGAGGGGTAATAAACTTAATTTCAAGCTTTTTTTGTGAATTTTGTGCCAAAATTTCGGCTAACATTAATTTATAACGTTTCTCTATCCAGTCACGTGTGAAATAATTCGGGACTTCAATGATTAGCTGGTTATTTTTTAAGGCTACTGGTTTAGCCATTTTTAACCAGGTCTCATAACTCGGCTTACTTAACTTTTTTTCAATTTCTGCCATTGTCTCTGTCCACAGCTGAGAAAGTTTATCGTGCATATTAAAAA
Organism: Bacillota bacterium; assembly: GCA_012512705.1. Taxonomy (GTDB): domain Bacteria; phylum Bacillota; class Dethiobacteria; order DTU022; family JAAZDR01; genus JAAZDR01. Next base: position 6,352 of record JAAZDR010000082.1, on the reverse strand, counting down.
CCCCCTGGTAATGATAAATTTAAGGATCAACAATATTATATCTTTCGAAGGTTATCCACAAAAAATATTTACTTATACACAAATTCTGTGGATAAGTAAATAAAATTAGACTTATCCACAACCATCTTAACAAAATATATTATGACCTGCAATCTGAAAAACTGACCTTGTAATAAAGTTTGAAGCTTAATGCAAGCGGAAACTCTTGACATTGTTATTTTTTATCGGTTATAATTTTTTTACTGACTATTTTTAGGAAGCAAGTTGTATGCATTTTGAAAAAAGGGGGATACAAGAAAAGTGAAGCGTACTTATCAGCCAAAAAAAAGAAAAAGAAAAAAGGAACACGGATTTCTCAAAAGAATGAGCACTAAAGAGGGACGTAATATCTTAAAAAGAAGGCGTTTAAAGGGAAGAAAAAGACTAACAGCCTAATTTAAGGTTGTAGTCTTTTTCTTCTATTTTAAGAGTAAGAGTTGTGTATAATGGGGTAAATTTTAAACGACTTAAAAAAAATCACGATTTTTTAAAAGTATACCGTAAGGGTAAATCTCTTGCTCAGCATTATATTGTCATGTATTATATTGCCAATGGTCTAAAGTTTAATCGTATCGGGTTTTCAATAAGTAAAAAAGTTGGTAACAGCGTCGTTCGCAATCGCATTCGACGGTTAATTTTTGAATCGTTCCTTTTACAGCAGGATAAAATAGAACAAGGGTATGATTTTGTGTTTATTGCTAGAAAAAAAGCTTCTGTTGCCGGTTTTAAAGAGGTGAGCAATAATATTGAAAGATTACTGGAAAAAGTTGGCCTCAAAAATAAGCATAAAATACTTTTTAGTTTTAATAATCCTTTTTTATCAGAAACTTATTTCGCCTTTAAAGAGACCGAGCTGTAGATTTTACCCTACTTGTTCGCAATATAGTCTCGAAGCGATTCAGCGTTACGGTGCTTTGAAAGGCTGCTATCTTTTTTTAAAACGTATTCTACGCTGTCATCCCTTTCATCCAGGGGGCTATGATCCTTTGCAGTGAATGTAGGGTATAGATTGAGGAGGGGAATTGATGTCAGGCTCGATCATTGATTTTTTTGGCGTGCTATTAAAGTTTTTTTATGTAAATCTTGTTCCTAATTATGGAGTATCAATTATTATTTTAACTGTTTTGGTTAAAATTATTACATATCCACTTAATAAAAAGCAGATGCAGTCAGCAAAAAAAATGCAGGAAATTCAACCTGAACTAAAGAAGATCCAACAAAAATATAAAAATGATAAAGAAAAGCTGAATAAAGCAACGATGGAGTTTATGCAAAAAAACAATGTTAACCCTTTAGCGGGCTGTCTGCCTTTATTAGTACAGTTTCCTATTTTGATCTCTATTTTCAACCTTTTACGCGAAAATCCTTCAAGGTTAGAGATGGTTCCCGGCTTTACACCTTATCTTTTCCCCAACTTGGAGCTGATTAGCCTTTTAGAGCCAGATCCATATTATATCCTTCCTGTTCTTGCCGGCCTAACGACATTTTGGCAACAAAAATTGATGATCACTGACCCTAATCAAAAAACGATGCTCTATGTTATGCCGGCAATGCTCTTGATTCTTAGTATTAACTTTCCTTCAGGCCTTGTTCTTTACTGGATAATGAATAATATTTTAACTGTGGGACAGCATCTATTAGTCAATCGCCCCAGTGTTGAGAAGGCGGTGAAAGAGCAATGAAAGAGATTGAGATCACTGCAAAAACTGTTGAGGAAGCAGTGGAGATAGCCTTAAACAAATTAAATATTATTAAAAGAAGCAATGCTGATATCGAGGTTTTAAACGAACCGAGCAGCGGTTTTTTGGGGGTTTTTGGCTCGCGCGAAGCTCAAGTAAGAGTTAGGGTTAAATATGAGCCCCAGGAATACCTAATTGAACTATTGACGAAAATTTTGGACTGTATGGGTTATAATAAAGCGCAGGTGCGAATTATAGAGAGCGAACCCGAAATTATCTCTGTGGAGATCACCGGTGATGATCTAGGTGTATTGATTGGCCGACGCGGGCAAACTTTAAATGCTTTGCAATATCTATTGAATATCGTCTTGCGCCGTCAGTTTAAGGGTTTACAGAAGAAAGTTTTGTTAGATATTGAAAATTATCGGCAGAAAAGAGAAAAAACTTTAAAAAACCTTGCCCTCAATTTGGCCCGTAAAGTAGTGCAAAAAAAAGAGCAGATCACTTTGGAACCGATGACACCCCAAGAACGTCGCATTATTCATTTGGCACTTCAGGATAACCCTTATGTTGTCACATGCAGCAAAGGTGAAGATCCGAACCGTAAGGTGGTCATCTCTTTGAAATAGCGCTTGCTCAAAAGCTTTAAATATTGTGCATTTATTTATTAGGCCGCATTCCGAGGGAGGAAAGCGGCTTTGTTTTAGCAGGAGGTTTATGGAGTTGCAAAATAATCTTCTTAATAACGAACAGGATACGATCTGCGCGATCTCTACGCCGATCGGCGAAGGAGGAATCAGCATCGTTCGCTTAAGCGGAGAGAAAGCCTGGGATATCGTTATGGAAATTTTCTATTATAAAAAACAAAAAAAGATCAATTCCCCACGTTCCCATCATCTTTACTATGGTATCATAAAAGACGGTAATACCGTTTTGGACGAGGTTCTCGTATCATTTATGAAAGCACCACACACTTATACGCGTGAAAATATGGCTGAAATAAACTGTCATGGCGGGATAGTCCCGGTGCGGCAAGTTTTGGAGCTTTTGTTGCGTAAGGGAGCCCGTCTAGCTGAGCCTGGAGAATTTACAAAAAGGGCTTTTTTGAACGGCAGGATTGATCTCATCCAGGCTGAATCCGTGTTAAATATTGTCAATGCAAAAACGAAAAAAGCACTTACAACAGCGATGCAGCAGCTGGATGGCAGGCTTTCAGCCGAAATTAAGAAGCTGCGTGCGGAAACGGTGGAGGTATTGGCGGAGATAGAGGCTGTCCATGATTATCCAGAAGATGATTTAGAAGAAATGGATTTTGAATATGCCTCTCAGCGATTGCAAAATATTGTTATTAAGCTGCGCAAAATGATTGACGGCGCAGATCAGGGGCGGATAATTCATGAGGGGCTAAAAACAGCGATTATTGGAAGACCAAATGTCGGTAAATCTTCGTTATTGAATGCACTTTTACGACAACAGCGGGCGATTGTTACCGATATACCGGGAACGACTAGGGACTTATTAGAGGAATACTTGAACTTAAAGGGTATTCCCTTACGCATAATTGATACGGCTGGGATCCAGGACACGGAAGATATCGTGGAGAAGCACGGTATTCAGAGATCTAAAGAAGTAATTAGAGCTGCGGATTTAATTCTTTTTGTTCTTGACGCTTCAGAAGGCATTACGGAGAGCGATCTGGTGATTTTTGAACTTATTGAGGAACAGCCGGCCCTGCTAGTTCTCAATAAAATTGATCTAGGTAACAATATCAGCAAGGAAGAGTTGAACAAATGTTTTCCGGGCTTTGACTTTCAAAAAACTGCAGTGACCAAGGGTTTGGGATTAGAAGAATTGGAAGCGAAGATTGTGGAGATGGTTTTTAAAGGAAAAGCGAACACTCCAGACAGCAACCTCGTTTTTAATCTGCGGCAGAAGAAGAGGCTAGAGGTAGCTTATGCGCACTTTAACGCGGCCCTGAACGAGGTCGCGAAGCGGACACCGCTTGATCTAGTAGCAATTGATATACGTGAAGCCTGGAATGCCCTTGGGGAGCTCACCGGGGAAACGTTATCGGAGGCGGTTATAAATAAAATATTTGAGCAATTTTGTGTTGGAAAGTAGGTGAGCTTATTGAGCTACCTGGCAGGTGAATATGATGTACTGGTAGTCGGTGCCGGACATGCCGGCTGTGAAGCAGCACTTGCAGCAGCCCGGATGGGCATGAAAACGTTATTGCTAACAATAAGCATTGAAGGTATTGCGCTGATGCCCTGCAACCCGGCTGTTGGTGGTCCGGCAAAAGGTCATCTGGTGAGAGAAGTAGATGCTCTTGGTGGTCAGATGGGGAAAATTGTTGATATTTCTTATTTACAGCACCGGATGTTGAATACGGGGAAAGGGCCAGCTGTGCGTGCTTTACGGGCACAGGTTGATAAGGAGCTTTATCAGCGCAATATGCGTACGGTATTAGCGAACACCGCAAATCTTGATTTGCGGCAAGCTGTAGTTACCCGAATTTTGGTTAAAAATGGAAGGGCAAGCGGGGTGGAGACAGAGACGGGAGCCTTTTTTAAGGCTAAATGTTTGGTGGTTACATCAGGAACTTATCTTAAAGGGAGGATTATTATTGGTGAACTTGTTTACAGCGGTGGCCCAAACGGCTTAAGACCCTCAATTGATCTCAGCCTCCACTTGCAGGAATTGGGCTGTAAGCTTAGACGGTTTAAAACGGACACACCACCGAGAGTGGCCCGCAGTTCTGTAGATCTTGAAAAAATGGAGGCTCAATATGGTGAAGATGATGCGCCTTTTTTCTCTTTTGAACATCTTGAACAAAAACCGCCGTTAAGACCGCAACTTCCCTGCTGGCTTACTCATACTACTGCAGAAACGCATCAGATAATTCAGGATAATTTGCACCGTTCCCCCTTATATAGTGGACACCTTAAGGGTGTAGGTCCACGTTATTGCCCTTCTATTGAAACTAAAGTAGTCCGTTTTGCCGATAAGGAGCAGCACCAAGTTTTTTTAGAACCGGAAGACGCTAACGCGAAGGAGCTCTATGTTCAGGGGCTGTCAACTTCTTTGCCTGAAGATGTGCAGGTGGCGATGCTGCGGAGTATTCCAGGAATGGAAAACGTGAAACTTATTCGTCCCGGCTATGCTATTGAATATGATTGCCTTGATCCAACCCAATTAAAGCCGACTCTTGAATTAAAAACAGTGGAGGGAATTTTCTTTGCCGGTCAGATCAACGGCACCTCCGGTTATGAAGAAGCTGCTGCACAGGGGATCATTGCCGGGATCAATGCTGCATTAAAAATTAAAGAAGAGAAGCCGCTTGTGCTCGATCGCTCTCAGGCGTATATAGGCGTTTTAATTGATGATCTTGTACTGAAAGGAACTATAGACCCATACAGAATGCTAACATCTCGTGCAGAATACAGGCTGCTTTTAAGACATGATAATGCGGATATGCGGCTTACGCCGCTTGGCTATGATCTCGGGCTAATTTCAGAACAGCGCTATAATGCTTTTCTAAAAAAGAAAGAGATGATTGCACGTGAACTCTCACGCTTGGAAGAGGTTGTGATTACACCAACGAAAGAGAGACAAAAAATTATGGAGGCTATGGGCAGCGCACCCTTAAACAGCCCAACTAGTTTGGCGCAGCTTTTACGCCGTCCGGAATTCAATTATCATAAACTTCAGCAAAGTGGATTGGACAATGATCCTCCCGAATTACCAGAAGTCGTTAAAGAACAGGTTGAAATTCAAATAAAATATGCCGGCTATATTAAGAAGCAGGAGGAGCAGGTTAAACGTTTCCGTAAATGGGAGAATAAAAAGATTCCACCGCAGTTTGACTATACAAAAGTCAGCGGCCTATCATTAGAGGCAAAGGATAAACTACAGCAGTTTTTGCCTCAGTCCCTGGGGCAGGCCTCTCGTATTTCCGGGATTACACCGGCTGATATCTCCCTTCTGCATCTCTATCTTGAGCAAAGGAGTAGAAAGGAAGAGGGAGATTAATTTTTGAGAGACTTAAAAATGCGGCCATAGATTTCGGACTGCAGATTCCTCCTTCATGCGGCGAGAAGATTGAGAAACATTATGTGCTTTTAAAAAAAAGAAATACGGTGATGAACCTCGTTCCCAGCGTTTCTGAAGATGGTTACATTCAACATTTTTTAGATTCAGTTTCACTTTTAAAGTTTTGCCAGCCAAAAGAGGGTGCACGTGTTTTAGATTTAGGTACCGGGGGAGGGTTCCCGGGCATACCGTTGAAAATATTACGTCCGGATTTAGAAGTTGTTTTTTTGGACGCGAAGAAAAGAGACTTGAATTTATTGAACACGTCAAAGAGAATTTAGTTATGCATAGGATTGCCGTCCTTTGGGGAAGAGCAGAAGATTACGCACATGATCCACTGTATCGAGAGCAGTTCCCACTGGTCGTCTCCAGAGCAGTTGCCGCCCTACCTGTTTTAGTGGAGATTGCGCTTCCTTTTGTGCAGAAATTTGGTTTTTTGATTGCCTACAAGGGCCCCAAAGCAGAGATAGAGATAAAACAGGCTCAGCAGGCTTTAAGTCTGGTTGGCGGGCAGTCTGGTTGGCGGGCGTTTGACAGAAAGC
>JAAZDR010000317.1 GCA_012512705.1 Bacillota bacterium | reverse complement strand
GCCACCTCGGCCTGAGTCCAGGGAATACGGATGTTCCCACAAGAACCTTTTTCAAAAACAAGGAGGTAAAGAAATGAGAATCAACAACAACATCATGGCAATGAATGCTCATAGGCAGTTGGCTGTGAACCAGGGTAACGCTGCGAAATCGATGGAAAGATTGAGTTCTGGGTTCAGAATTAACCGTGCTGGTGATGATGCCGCTGGTCTGTCAATCAGCGAGAAAATGCGTGGTCAGATTCGCGGGTTGAAACAGGCGAGTAGAAATGCTCAGGATGCAATCAGTCTGATCCAGACAGCCGAAGGAGCGCTGAATGAGACCCATGCCATTCTGCAGAGAATGCGTGAGTTGGCGGTACAGGCCTCAAATGACACAAATGTAGAGGTAGACAGACAAGCGTTGGATGATGAGTTCCAGGCACTTATTGAGGAAATTGATAGGATTGCCAACGAAACCCAGTTCAACGAGCAAGACATCATTAAGGGCGACTTCGCTGCTAGTATCCAGGTGGGAGCGAATTATGGTCAGATCATCTCGCTAAAATGGAACCAGCAAAACAAAACGGCTTTAGGTGAGAACAAGATCAACGTAGCAAATCTGGACATTAAGACGTTCGCGAGTGCACAGACTGCTGTTTCAACGGTAAATGCCGCGATAAACTCCGTGTCGGCTTCCAGATCTAAGATGGGCGCGCTTCAAAACCGCCTAGAGCACACAATTAGCAATCTCAACAATGCAGCTGAAAACTTGCAGGCTGCTGAATCGCGTGTGCGTGATTTGGATATGGCTGAGGAGATCATGGCGTTCACAAAGAACTCCATTTTGCAGCAGGCTGCTACCGCCATGTTGGCGCAAGCGAACATGGCTCCGCAATCCGTTCTGCAGTTGCTCGGATAGGTTTAGCGCTAGTCTAAGGCTTGTAGCTGGGTGGGAGGCTGCTCTTGCCCAGCTTTCGGGTTGTAGGGGCGATTTTGGTCCAAGACGAGAACGATAGTTGGAGGTTGCTCTAATGAAGCTAAGCATAGGCATTATGGTAAAGAACGAAGAAGCTCATTTGCGCAACTGCTTGGGTGCCTTAATGCCGTTGCTCGAGGAACTATCTGGGGAGATCGTTGTTCTAGACACAGGATCAACAGATTCATCGAAAGAGATAGCGCGATCGTTCACTGACAAAGTGTACGAACGTGCTTGGAATGATGATTTTGGAGCTATGCGAAATCATCTTCTAGAGTTTTGCTCAGGTGAGTGGTTCTTTTGGGTGGACGCCGACGAAGTTTTGGCGGATCACAGGCCTGTTGTCGCTTTCTTAAGCTCAGAAGCATCAACGAAGTACAACGCAGCCAGTCTTACCATTCGGAACTGGACCATCTTGGATGATGCTGATCCAAATTGGGTAGACGCCAGATTAGTAAGATTGTTTAGACGAACAAAGGGACTCCGGTTTGAGGGAGCGATCCACGAACAACCTATCTTTAGCGGGCCATTTGTGGAGTTGGATGCGATTCTAAACCATTACGGTTATATCAACAACGATCCTGAGCTTATGGAGCGCAAATTTGAGCGGAATAAGCAAATTTTGCTGCGGGAACTTTCAAAAGATAAGGATAACGTATACTACTGGTTCCAGCTAAGTCAAACCTACTCAATGCACAAGGACCCTATGCAGGCGAAGAATGCCATAGACCATGCACTGGAGCTCTGCTATAGAAACGGGCTGGCCATGGATTCGCACATGTATGTTTTGATAACTAAGGCAAAGGTAGAGTTCCGCTTGTCCAACTACCACGAGTGTATCCGTTATTGCAGAAAGGCTCTAAGCCTGCGAGAAGGGTACCTGGACCTCTATTATTTCCTAGGTGTGTCACATTTTTACCTGCAGCAGTATGACGAAGCACTCTTCTTTCTTCACCGATTCCTGGATTACTTTGAGGGCAAGAATAGGAAAGAAAGAGTCTTGGATATGACCACACCGGAGTATTCTGTATCCGAAGTAGATAGCGTATATCGGCTAATAGGCCTGATTCTACTTCGAACTGGCGACTTTAAGGCGGCCACAGAATACAGTCGAAGGATTCGTAAGGCAGCAAATCTCGCGGTGTTTTTGTCGGAATTCATCGATGTCTATTACGAGAACGGGATGATCGTCGAACTAAACGAGTTTTACAGGGAATCAGTGACAGAGGCCGTGCGAAGCTTTTTCATTGAACGACTATGGTCGTGTGTAAGAAAGCACATAGACAGCATCAGCGAGGCCTTTGTTGAACAATCTTGGGATGATCCTAAGTTGGATCGGTTTTGCGCGCTCAGCAGAGGATTGCTACATAGGAAAAGCGGTACACTCGATGCAGATAACCAGGAGTTTTCGGCGAGTTGGAGCGGTAATAGGTGCGCCCTTCAGCTAGTTCTTTACGTTCTAATGAATGATGGCACGCTCTTCTCTCGTTTTGCCAGTGTTCATAGTGAGCCAGTGCTTTTAGAAGCACTGTTGGCTATCATGTCGACAAAGCACGCTAAGCGCATGGCCCGAGAGCTGTTGGAGGATCTTGGCGAGTCGATCGACGACACTTACAGCCGTATGCTTTTGCTAAAGGCATTGTTTATGGTAGACAGTAGAAATGATGAAGAAGACCTGGACCTATTTTTGGAATATCTTGCGACAGGATGGGAGCTCATGAGGCATCAGTATGCAGAACAGGCATTGTCGTCAAGCCGCAACATCTCCAGTGCTAACGACAAGTTCTTGGTGCAAATGCATTCGGCCATACAAGCCAGTGAGCTTTCGTTACGAGATAGTGTCCGTTTCTTGAGAGAAGCTCTGCACTACAGTCCTGAAATGAAAAGAGGTATAGAACTCATGTATAGGGAATTCAGGAAGCGAGAACATGAGTTCGTTGGGAGAATGTCTTCTGGTTTGCGTGATGAGTTGGAGAATTACAGACCAAGGGTTCTTTCTGCGATAAAGAAGTGCATCAACGAGGGTGACACATCAGAAGCACATCGTTTCATCCGGGAGTATGAGCGCATTTTTGGTTGTGATAGCAAACTGTGTTCCACAAAAGCCGTAGTGCTATTAGCCAGCGGAGAGTTTGATGAAGCGGAAAGTCTACTAACGACCGGACTTAGAAGAAATCCTTATGACGTTGACCTATTGTACAACATGGCATTTTTGTCCGAGATCAACGGTGAAACAAAGCGCGCACGACGCCTCTACACTCGCGCAATGCGGTTCTCGGCTGACCAACAACTTGTCGAAGATATTAATCAGAGAATCCGTGAATTGAGTCGTTGTTTGCAATGGTCGCAGTAGCCGACCACTTGGATAGCTTGATTGGCACAACGAAGGCGGGTGTCTGCGATGTACGTGAACGATGTAGACAGAATAACCGGGCTTCTGTCCACGATTGGTGAGGCTGTCAACCTGGGCTTGGCAGATGTACAGGAGGCCGAACGATATCTTGAGGATAGTGTAGAGGCGTTAGGGGCCATTGGAGAGTTCCTCGAAGAAAACGCACCCGAATGCGATCGGTCGCTTATATGTGACACAAAGAAAGCAATGCACGAGTGCCTCGAGAATAGGCTGTTTGACGAAAGAGCGCTAAAACGCATACAGGCTAGGCTAAAGAAAGCACGAACGATGTTTTTGCAGCAAGTAGATCTTAGATGGCGAGCGCTTTTTCTACCGTATAAAGCGTCGATGTGGACATCGCTTGAGAGCATCTGGAAGGCTGCCGCCGACGATCCCCGGTGTGACGCAATCGTTATGCCAATTCCGTATTTCGAACTAGATGATTGTCTCCGGGCTGCGTTTTTTCGATACGAAGGCAACAGCTTTCCTAGTGATGTACCGATAACCCATTACATGTGCTTTAGTGAAACGCAGGACTTCGAGATGATATTCATTCATAATCCTTACGATGACGTAAACACTATCACGAGGGTTCCAGAGGCATTCTTCTCCAGGAATCTGATGAAGCAGACTAAATGTTTAGTGTACAGTCCGTATTTCACATTTGGCAGGCACTATCCTGGCAAGGGCGATTTCCAGTTCACGGCGCCAGGAATCCTTAACGCCACAATCATATTAGTTCAATCGGTGCGCGTGAAAAGGCTGTTTCAGCAGTTTGGCTACCCAGCCAACAAGATGTTAGTCGTCGGTTCTCCGAAAGTTGATGCCATAGTAAGGATGACAGACGATTGTTTCAGTGCGCCCGAAGAATGGGTCAGAAAGATCAGCGGTCGAACTACGTTTCTTTTGAACACGCATTTGTACTACTTTCACAAATCCGGAATGAAGGGAATAGGTTACCATCGAGATATCATTGAATGCTTACTCGAACGTGACAACTGCGCCTTTATATGGAGACCACATCCCCTGCTAAAAACGCTTATAAGAAAGGCATCACGTCAATTGAGTAGCGCTTATCGCGCGCTTGAGGAGTTGGTGAGTTCATCTGCTAACGGCGTGATCGATACAACAGCTGACTATAGAATAGCCTTTAGTTGTTCTGACGCCATGATCTCGACGTATAGTTCTCTCATCAACGAATATATGGTTACAGGTAAACCCGTGATGATCTTTCAGCGAAAGCCAGACAAAAAAGCCGCTCAAAACTTCCCTTTGGATTACCTAGGAAATTACTATCGTTTTGGTGACGAGTCCGTAACGTTCGAGCAGTTCATCGATATGGTAGTCGCAGGACAAGATCCTTTGAGAGCTCGTCGCAGGGAGGCGGTAGAGACTGCCTTCAAGAACTTAGATGGTACGGCAGGGTACGAGGCTTACCGAGCAATCGTCAACCAGATATTGCCAGTATAGGTTGGGTAGGTGATCCCGAGACGTGAACAACCATGGAATGGAGCTTGAACCGTTCAGAAAGGCAGCGATCGAACTAGCGGACGTAGCGGCAACGATCTGCGAAAGATATGGGCTAGGCTATACACTATTGAACGAGTCCTTGTGGGGTGCTGCCGAGGTTAGTGGATTTCTGCCATGGTCCGCAGGCATTCAGCTGGGGATGCTGTATGATGACTTCGTCGTTTTTCTGGAAAAATGCAAGACTGAATTGACTGGAACCGATTATTATATTGCCGATGCGCAGAACTGTCCTCATTTTGATGAGGTCTACGTTCGGCTACAGAAGCGAAGTGGCGTCGTGTTGCCGATGGGGAGAGAGGCTGATCAGGTTTATTACGATTATTTCATCGATATTATCCCGATTTTCTACGCCGGTAATACAACAAAAGAGCTTCGGAACATGTACAACAGGTTTTCATATTATTACAAGTGTCTACACGCGCGTAAGCGTCCGCCGGACTTGTTCAAAATCTCTAAGATACCACGCATAGTAAAGAACATGTACTACTATCGGCAGCGCGATAGCGATACCTACTCGGAAATGATGAGGTATCTAGCGAGATACGGGACGGTGTCGACCAAGTATGTCTTGATACCCAGTCTGTTTAGGCAAACCGGAGTGGTAAGATGTGCTGAGACATATCGCCAGTCTACCATGCTAAGCTTTGAGGGAAGACGCTACCATGTACCGACGAAGTATGAGGAGTGGTTACGAGAGGTGTACCGGGGACGGACAAGAAAGAGTCTTTCCCGAAGCGTCGTTAATCGAGCCGTACTTGAAGGGCCTCCTCTCGTGCGAAGGGTTCAGTTAGTTGGGTTAGAGATGCTTGTTGAGTTTGATCGAATATGCAGAAGGCACAATCTGGTTTATACAATCGCATTTGGCACATTGCTAGGAGCCGTGCGGCACAGAGGTTTCATACCTTGGGATGATGACGTTGATGTGCTAATGCCAATTGACGACTACGAGAGATTCTTAGACGTGGCCGCAGAGGAGCTGGATGGGGACAGGTTTTTCCTGAGGACGCAGGAGACTGATACTGACTGCAATCTGGTGTTTGCAACTATCAAGCGGAACAACACCGTATACTGTAAAGCCAACCGCGACAAATATGACACGCACTTAGGGGTGCCCATGGATATCTTTCCATTGTACCACGGATCGAATTCGCGCGTTGTTCATTGGGTCCAGGATCGAATGTGCAAAATGCTAAAGACGGTAGTCTGGGCTCACATGGGAGCTGAAGGCGAACCGGTGGCACTCAAGAGATGGTTTTATACTCAGTTAGCCAAGATTCCCCATAAGCGCGCCTATGCGTGGCACAGGAAGATTGCGAACTGGCAAAAGCAAGGTACTGGGAAGTATTTCTATGTTGCGGGGATTAGAAATCCCTTTGGCAAAGCATACAACAAGAGCGTGTGCTTTGATGATAGAATACAGCTAGAATTTGAGGGACATATGTTCTATGCTCCCAGGAATTACGAAGAAATACTCAGCTATGTTTACTCTGAGGAGTGGGCAAGATATCCGCGACTATCCCATAGGGTGGCTAAGCACCTCCCAGGTCTGATAGACATTGGCAACCTGTTTATTGATTACGGACATAAAGGTGGGTGATCGGCTTGAAGGCCATTATCTTGGCAGCGGGTCGCGGAACTCGCATTTCTAGGATGATAAGGCAAGTGCCTAAATGTACATTGCCTGTAGGCGGCAAACCGTTGATCAGGCATACTGTGGAATTGCTCATCAGCAGAGGAATTAAGCCCATCGTGTGTGTGGGTTATAAGAGGGCGTTGGTTGAGGAGGCGCTAGTTGGTCTCGGGGTCAAGACGTACTGCAACCCATTCTTTGATATCACGAACAGCATCGCAAGTCTGTGGTTTGCACGGGAAGAACTAGATGATGATTTGTTGATAATGAATGGCGATGTGTTTTTCTCGCCGCACATACTAGACCTGATCTTGGCAGATCCTCGTGATGTGGTTATGGCGATAGATAAGAGCAGGACGATAACAGGGGATTTCTTTTTTACATTGACCGGAAACGGGTCCATACGGAAATATGGTACGGATCTTCCTTTGCAGGAACGTAATTGTGAATATGTTGGGATAGCCAAAATAAGCAGAACGTTCCTCCCGCGGTTTAGAACCCGACTTGATGAGTTAGTCATGAAGCAGAAGCATGAATTGTGGTGGGAAAATGTCTTGTATTCTTTTGCTGACAACAACGAACGAGATATCCTTACGAAAGATGTTGGAGGGCTCTTTTGGTCTGAGATCGACTATTTCGACGACTATGAAAGAATACTGACTTACCTAGAACGTGAGTCGGCAGCTACCCGCGATACCATTACTCGATTCGATGGAGACTTCTGATGTCTTCGAGCGTTTTGTGGGTTCTATGCTTGTGGCCAGGGCCAGTCAGTCCTGGCAACTGAGGGAGGATGGTTGATTTGACGAGGCTGGAAAGACAGTACGCTTCCATGCTCACTATACGATATTTCGAAGAAAAAGTCTTGGACCTGTTTAGCAAAAACCTCGTATCAGGCACGACGCACACCTACATAGGCCAAGAGGCAACAGCGGTGGCACTTATGGAACATGTTAAGGAGAATGATATCGTTTTCAGCAATCACCGTTGCCATGGTCACTATTTGGCCTATGGTGGCCCGCCAGAGTTGTTATTAGGCGAAATCTTGACAAAGGAATGCGGAATGTGCCGCGGCAACGGTGGTAGCCAGCATTTGCATTACAGGAACTTCTACACCAACGGAGTTCAGGGAGGGACTGTACCAAACGGAGTAGGTATGGCCTGGTCAGAGAAGACCAAGGGGACTGACCACATAGTAGTTGTGTTCATGGGCGATGGGACACTCGGTCAGGGCGTAGTCTATGAGTCGTTTAATATAGCAAGTTTGTTCGAACTCCCGGTCCTTTTTGTCATAGAGAACAACCAATACGCGATGTCAACCAGAACAATTGATGCTCTAGCAGGCAGCTTCGGGGGACGGGCTCAGGCTTTTAACATCCAACATAATGAGATATCTTCGAACGATGTAGAAGTGCTAACCCGCTCATTTGAACAGGCGGTAGAGTATGTCCGGCAAACGAAGAGGCCTTTTTGTCAGATTGTTCATACCTATCGACTTGCCGCACACAGTAAGGGTGATGATGTTAGACCTCCGGAAGAGATTGCTCTCCATAGAGAAAGAGATCCGATTGCAATTGCACGTGCGAGGTTAGGTGACGACATCTGCCGGCAAATCGAAACAGATGTGAAGGCGCGCGTAGACGAAGTCGTTTCGCGAGTGCTGAACAGCAGACCGAGCGAGAAGAAAACGGTTGGACTGTCCAACTCTCGTGCAAAAGACCTGGATGTGTATAACAGAACATCTGTCCGTTGTGTAGAAGCGATCAACAGAGCCATCGATGAAACATTGGCGAGCAACACGAACGCCTTGCTGCTTGGAGAGGATCTGTGTGACCCTTACGGAGGAGCTTTCAAAGTGACTAAGGGTCTAAGCTCGAGATATCCTGATCGTGTCATCAACATGCCGATCAGCGAAGCCGCTATCGTTGGCTGTGGGGTTGGGCTGGCGATGAACGGCAAGACGCCGATAGTAGAAGTCATGTTCGGGGATTTTATAACATTAGGACTAGATCAGCTGTTGAACCATGCGGCTAAATACGTTTGGCTTTTCGACAAGAAGGTGCCTCTGGTGATCAGAACGCCTATGGGTGCCGGACGAGGCTATGGTCCAACTCATAGCCAATCGCTAGAAAAGCTCATGATCGGAATACCTATGATTGAAGTGATGGCTCTATCGCCTGTTCACAACGTTCTCAATCTCTATAGATACGCACTGTCGGATCTTCGTAGGCCGTTAGTTATTATTGAGAACAAAAAGATGTATGGTCAGCGATTACTTCCGTGTTCGAACGGGAACATTGGGGACTTCTTTGCATGTCATAGGTGGAATGACACGTTTCCCACGATCAAACTCACATTGGATCCTGAATCCCAACCCGATGTGACGTTGGTAACCTTTGGAGGAATGGTACCAGACGCCATGGACGCTGCTATGCACCTACTCTTAGAAGAGGAGGTCCAGGTAGATGTCATCGTGCTCTCTCAGATCGCGCCGATACCCATCGGCGACTTGGTTGACCTGATTGATAGGGGATGTTCCTGGATTGGTGTAGTTGAGGAAGGAACAGTACATGGCGGAGTAGGTGCGGAGATAATAGCGGGACTCGCGGAGCAGGGGTTTCGAAGTGGGTTCTTTAGGGTGGCTGCAGAGAATCAACCAATTCCGAATGGTGTGGAACTGGAGAGTTACGTCCTGCCTAACGCTTCCAAGATCGTTAACAGAATAAGGGGGCTTCTTCGTTGAAAGAGATAAAGGTGCCCAGGCTTGATAGCAACAGCTCCTATGTTACTTTAACAAAGTGGTTAGTGAACGACGGGGACTTCGTGACTGCGGGTGAGCCTGTTGCGATAGTCGAAACCAGTAAAATGACCACCGAGCTGACCTCAGAGTATGACGGATATATCAGCTTAATGGTTCAGGAGAATACCGACGTGGGCGTTGACGAAGCCATTGCCACTGTGTTTGAAACAAGTGTTGACATGGCCGAGAATACTGATGATGTTCAAGAACCTGAAGGTGTGAACGCCAGGCTCTCAAAGAAAGCTAGAGAGCTCATGGCGCAATATCACATTGACATGTCACTACTTCCCAAGAACAGAATAATCAGAGCAAGCGATGGTTTGAGACTTGTAACTAAGCCGTATTCGGTTTCGGAAGCCAGAGTGCGAGATTTACTCATCTGCGGTGGCGGTGGTGCATGCAAGCTAGTAATAGATGTGGTGGAGAAACGTGGAAAATACAGAATTCGCGGCATCATCGACCGGCGGTTTCCTGCATTGCAGGAGGTTAGTGGAATTCCTGTTATAGCGGGGAGTAGCAGGGATGAGTTGCAGTCAATTTTAGATGAAGGGTACAAACATGTGATCAACGCCGTCGCTTTCGATGGAAAGAAGCACGGGCGAAAAGAACCCTATTTGCTACTTAAAGAGCTCGGGTTTAGTTTTGTGAATGTTGTGCATGACTCGGCTATAATTGAGCCAAGTGTGCAAATGGGTGAGGGTAATATAATAGCGGCGGGTGCGATAATCGGCTCGGAAGCCTTGATAGGAAGCAACTGCTTTATCAATGCGGGTGCTATAGTGTCGCACGATTGTATCATCAGTGATCATTGTCACGTAGCTTCAGGTGCCATTTTAGGTGGAAGCGTGGTGATAAACGAAAACACATTGATTGGTCAAGGTTGTACAATATTCAAAAATGTCAGGATTGGGAGGAATGTTGTCATACAAAATGGGGCGAACGTGTTCTCTAATGTGCCGGACAATGCGGTTGTGAGGGCGCCGGTGTAAACACTTTGTGGCACCCGTTCTTAGGTTGTGGTGGCGTCTCGCCGCCATTTTCATCGACTCGAATGTGTATAGCGGTATCCACGGAGTAGTTCCGACCGCTAGCACAACGTGTCAATGGGGCGCCGTGGTGCCGCTGCTTAGGAAGCAGGTTTATGGCTTTGCCCAATTATCTAGTCTAACCGTTCTTCTGTGAGTATATGTTGGCTTGGGACAGGGTTTCGGGAATCAGCAACTAAGATACTCGCGTCGCGTATGGGCCCCTTAGTACTAGGCATACCGTAGAATACGGTTCAAGTCGATCACCTAATACGGCCCCTTCAAACGTATTACGCGATCGGCTTGAAGCGTATCGCGCGATCGGATCAACCGAAATACGCGGGCATACTACTTAGACTGTGCGTCGAGAGGCTCTTGACTCGTTAATCCCGGAATTCTACTGCATCCTTGCGTGAAACAGCGTCTGCCTCTCTGGTCTGATCTAGCAATCATTCCGTACGAGTAGAGTGTGGGCAGGATCCTCTCGACACTTGCCAAATTCGACTCGAACCTGGGAACAGGACACAGATGACCACCCTCTTTCCAGCCCGTTGCGCAAGGATTAGGCGGCTGTCCTTGTGGTCATTTAGTACACGCGTCCGGTACCCGACAGAGAACGCTATGTGAACTCTCCTTTTGGGACGATTCGGTCAGGATGTCGGAAACAGCACCCACATTCGTTGCTGTGGACGTTTTGCTCGTGTTTTGATGCGTAGGATAGCATTGTTGCGGTCGTAATGTGTTCGCGCTTCCTGGGATGGAACCACCCCTGTCATTGTAGGAATGATCAGGCTAGGATCGTTTGCTCAACGCGTAACAAGAGCGCAAGGAGCATTGTCTGGCCAGAGCCGAAAGCTTAGGCACTTAGGGTTTTAGCGACAAGAGGCGTCTATTAGGGGAGGATGCTACGTGCTGAATTTTGGTGTTGGACCAGTTATGATGCATCAAGATGTCCTGGCGATTGGTAGTGAGCAGATACCGTATTTCAGGACACCTGAGTTTTCTTATCTTGTGTTGGAGAATGAGCGGTTACTTAAGAAGCTCGTAGGAGCTCCAGATTCATCCAGAGTGATTTTCTTGACAAGCTCCGGAACCGGGGCAATGGAAGCAGTTGTTCTAAACACACTTACCTCCAAGGACCGGGTTTTGGTCGTAAACGGAGGAAGTTTTGGGATGAGGTTTAAGAAGATCTGCGACATATACGGGATACCGTCAACGGAACTCAGGTTGGGCTTCTTTGAACGCCTCACGGAAGAACACCTGGAGCCGTATACTGACAAAGGCTTCACATCTCTGTTAGTGAACGTTCACGAAACATCGACAGGCGTTCTGTACAACATGAGAGTGATCAGAGAGTTCTGCAAGGCAAATCGCCTGTTTCTAGTGGCAGACGCCATCAGCTCTTTTTTGGCGGATCCGTTCGATATGAAGGACTATGGCGTAAGTGTGACGATTCTGAGTTCGCAAAAGGCTTTAGCGCTACCGCCAGGAATGTCGTATGTCATCGTTGATCGCAATGCTCAGGAGCGAATCAGCTGTAATCCCGTGCGAAGCTTGTACTTCAACTTCAAGGATTATTTGCGTGATGGCACCAGAGGACAAACTCCGTATACACCGGCCGTAAGTGTTATGATCCAACTTAATCGAAGACTCAAGATGATTGAGGCCAAGGGACTACCTAACGTCATTGGGGAAGTGGCCGCACTCGCGGACGACTTTCGACAACGAGTAGCCGACTTACCTCTGACCATGCCCTCGCAGTCCCCGTCAAACGCAATGACAACCTTGATGCCGATTAGTCGTGACGCTTACCAGATTGTCAGGCTGCTGAAAGATCAGCATGGTATTTTTGTGGCTCCGAATGGTGGGGAATTACGGCATCGCGTGTTTAGAGTTGGGCATCTAGGAGCCATCTCAACACGTGACAATGTAGTCCTCGCAGAAGCGCTCAGGGACACAATTCTTAAGGCGTGACAGAGGCGTAGAATGCGGTTCAAGCGTATTCGGTGATCGAATCTACCGAAATACGCGAGAGGGAATGTCAGGATTAGCGTAAGCGCCAGGGGTCCTAAAGAAAAAGCGCGTGCTTTGACGAGCGCCTGGCTCTAATGGTTGGCCATGAATGGGCCCTCGGATGGGGTATCGGCAGGGCAGCCCGGTGCAGAATCGTGTATCATATTATGATGAGCCTATCTCTGGCGTAGGTTCAAGCTCACTGACAGATTGAGTATTCTTCTCGGATTGTTCAATCCCAGGACGAATGTCGCATTGGATGTAACGGGGGTGCGGACGTTTTTTTGGACTTGACTACGCGGCTAGGCCAAGACTTCGTCGATATTCTATCGGGCTCATAGCGTCTAAAGATATTTTGATCCGCTCCTCATTATACCAGCGAAGAAAACCAT
>JAAZDR010000010.1 GCA_012512705.1 Bacillota bacterium | reverse complement strand
GGTGTGTTCATGGGTAGAAATAAAAAAATAGAAGCTTTTTTGTCACCGCTGATCAGCATCCTCTACCCCATTCCTGCTTTAGGATGGCTGCCGTTGTTGATGATTTGGCTCGGAATAAATGAGCTGCTGCCGGTGATCATCGTTTTTATCTGTTCCTTTTTCCCAATTATGTATAACACGCTAACAGGAGTCAAAAATGTTGATCCTTCATATATCAAAGCCGCCAAAATAGCTGGAGCAACGGACAGGGAGTTATTATGGGAGGTAATCATTCCCTTAGCGCTTCCTGATATCTTTACCGGTTTAAGATTAGAAGCAGGGATGGCTTGGAGAGTGATTATTGCGGCTGAAATGATCGCTATTCCTACGGGTATAGGCGTTTTACTGATGCGGGCGGAAAGCCTCATCAGGGTAGATATTATCCTAGTCTGCCTAATGGTCCTATCGCTGATGTGTTACTTGTTTGAAAGAGTAATAGTGCTCATTGAACAAAAAATTACAAGCTGGAGGTAACAAGGTTGACGGCCATTCGATTTAAAAACGTATCTACACCATACAGTCTTCAAGCTTTCAGCTTGACGATAAACCCCGGTGAGCTGTTTGTTGTTCTTGGAGCAACCGGCGCGGGAAAAACAACACTGCTAAACGTGATTTCCGGTTTAACAACATACACGGGTTCAGTTTACTTTGATGGCCAGCCGGCAGATCGCCTTCCTGTCCAAAAAAGAAGGATCGGGTATCTCTTCCAAGATTTATGCCTTTTCCCGCATATGAATGTCTTTAAAAACGTAGCTTTTTCGTTGAGGCGCTTACAGCTAACGCCCCAAGAAGCTGAGGTTAAAGTTAACAATATTTTATCAATGTTAGGGATTAAACACCTCCGGAACCGTTACCCCAAAAATTTAAGCGGAGGCGAAAAACAAAGGGTTGCTTTAGCTAGAGCCCTGGTTCATGAGCCGCAGATACTTCTCTTGGATGAGCCCTTCAATAATTTAGATCAGCGTACCGCCAAAAAATTAATGATGGAGTTAAAATATTTACAAAAAGAATTAGCCATTACTACTATATTTGTCACACATAATTTTTATGAAGCGGAGGTTCTTGCTGACAGGGTCGTTGTTCTTGAAAATGGCTGTATCGAGCAAGTCGGAACTGTCGAGGAGATCTTTTTTAATCCTACCCCAAGAGTAAGGGGTTTTATAGGGGATCCAAATATCCTCGACTGTGAAGGTGTTTATCCTTTAGATCACGGACTGGTGCTTGTAAAAAGCGGTGAAATTTCCCTGGTGATGTCCGATGAAGGGTTTAAAGTAAAGAAGTTAGCTATCGCTCCGGAAGATTTGCATTTAACAACTAGGCCAGCGGAAACAGAGTTCAATAAGGCCAAGGGTATTTTAGAAAGTGTCAAGGAGGAAGATTTTACTTACCTGTGTACTGTTCTGGTCGGAAAGCAAAGGCTGCGGGTAAGGGTGCCCAAGGAAGAATTTTCGGCAATGCTGCTGCAGCCTGGCGATCAGGCTTGGCTCATTTTTAATCCGCGACAATTAAAGTTGTGTTTTAAGGAGGAGCCCGGGGTTACTTTACCAGCGCTGCGTTTTAACGTTTCTGCCGGTTAAGTTGGAGATTTGCTTTGAGGTTATTAGCAGGATAGCGAGGTAGAGAATGATGCACTTAAGAGAAGCTCTTGCTATAGGGGTTCAGGAACGGGTAATCAGTATCATTGGCGGTGGAGGAAAGACAACGCTTCTTTATAGACTTGCCGCTGATTTTGCTGCTGCCGGAGAGAGGGTTCTGCTGACTACAACGACAAAAATGTTTCGCCCTGCAGTTCATGAGGTAGACGAGCTGATTATAACTGGCGAAGGTATGAGCGATATGGCATCGATAGTAGAATTCATAGGGCGCAGTGAGCTTTCCCATCGGGAGAAAGGCAGCGCCGAGAGTGGGGCAGAACGCTGTGGGGAACGTATTTTTTTGGCTGGGGGATTTTTACCAGGAAACAAGATCCGGGGTATTGAAACAGGGCAGGTGACTGAGCTGACGAAAAGGGATTACTTTAATTATATATTGGTGGAAGCTGATGGTGCAGCCCGCAGGTCTGGTAAAGGTTATGCCGCGCACGAACCGAACATCCCCGCAGTAAGCGATCTGGTGATCATTGTTGCGGGGTTGGATCTCCTCGGCGGTAAATTGACCGCTAGCTGCGTTCACAGGGCAGCGCTGGCTGCAAAGCAGATCGGGTTTCCAGAAGGTGCGGATATTGATGAAGAAGTAGCGGCAAGATTAATTGCGTTAGGGGTGCAGAAGGCCTGGAGGCAGGCAGCTAGGGCACGCAGGGCGGCCTTTTTAAATAAGGCTGATAATCCTCAAGGACTGGAAAAGGGGATGAATATTGCCAAGCGCTTGCTTAGTGGGGGTCTGGTGGAAAGGGTATTAATCGGTTCCTGCCTCTCCGCTGATCCAGTTGCCGCTCTGCTTCAATAAATTCTAGGGAGGACGTAATGATGATTGCTGCGGTAGTGCTTGCTGCCGGCAGTTCTCAGCGCATGGGAGAACATAAACTGCTCATACAGCTTGGAGGGAAAACAGTAATTGAACGCGCTGTCGATAATGTGCTAAACTCCATAGCGGATGAGGTAATTGTCGTTACCGGCTTTAATGCTTCTCAAGTGCGCAAAGTGCTGGCTCAAGGCGGGCGGGAGAGCGCCTTGGAAAGCGGTCGGCTGAAATTGATCCACAATCCTTTCTACCAGAAAGGACAGTCTACTTCACTACTAGCGGGGCTGCGCGAAGCTGGTGAGCACGTAGAGGCGGTTCTTTTCAGCCTTGGCGATCAGCCTTTTGTCACTCCGGAGACGATTAATAAACTGATACGTATTTATAGAACTAGAGCCCCAAAACCCCTTGTTGTCTATCCTGAATTTCAGGGCCACAGGGGGAATCCGGTTCTTTTTTCTATGGAAATGCGTGCCCGTCTCAGGCAGATTAAAGGAGATGAAGGCGGTCGATCGTTACTCGAATACGCCAAGCAACGCGCGTTTGCGGTGCAGACGGACTGCCGCGGTGTGATCTTTGACCTGGATAAGCCGGAAGATATTGCAGAAGCAAGGAAATATTGGGATGTGAGAGTAACTGAAAACGGAGGGGGAAACCTTTGCGATTAAAATTACGTTCAAAAATATGGCTGGAGGGTGATGGCAAAGTATTCGGAGACGGGCCGTGCGACCTTTTGCAGAGGGTAGAGAGGCTCGGTTCACTGCGCCAGGCAGCAGCAGAGATGAAGATGTCTTATGCACAAGCATGGGAGCTGGTGAAGATGCTTGAGGACAACCTCGGTACGCCTTTACTGGAAAAGAAAGTGGGCGGGCCTTCTGGTGGCGGCTCAGTGCTGACGAAGGAGGGCAG
>JAAZDR010000081.1 GCA_012512705.1 Bacillota bacterium | reverse complement strand
CTCTCTGCCGTCCGGCAGCCAGATAGGATAAAAAATATAAAAGCGATAAAAACTATTAAAGCGATAATTTTTTGCCAATAGCCCACTAAACCCTTACTCCTTTTTCCCCTGCTTATCTACCTTTTCTTTTTCATTTATTGTAGCGATATTTACGACCCGGTCACCTTCTTCAATCTTAATTAAAGAGACACCCTGAGCATAACGGCTTTGGATCGGTATTTGCTTCATTTCCAAGCGCATAACAATTCCTTTGGCCGTAACAAAGATTACTTCCTCTCCCTCATTAAGAACACGTAAGGCTGCGGCAAAACCTCCTTTATGCGTGAGGTTTATCGCTTTTAGGCCGCGACCGCCTCTTTTTTGCAGGCGGAAATCAGCAAGGGAGACCCGCTTACCTTTTCCATTTTCGGTCACAATAAGCAGATCCGCCCCATCCCTAACAATATCAGAGCCAACTAGGCGTTCGCCTTCAGTAAGCTTAATCCCTTTAACACCACGTGCATAGCGCCCCATGGAACGCACATCATCCTGTTTAAAGCGGATCACATTTCCAGTATTTGTCCCTAATACAATCTCGTCACCTTCTGCTGTGAGCCGCGCATCAAACAGTTCATCGTCTCCAAGCAATCGCTGGGCGATAATTCCTGATTTGCGAATATTTTTTAGCTCTTTTAAACCTGTCTTTTTTACATAACCATTTTTTGTTATCGTTAAAACAAAAAATCTTTTCTTATCAAAGTCATCGATTGGAATTACGGCATTAATATATTCGTCTTTTTCCACTGGAAGCAGGTTAATGATCGCCGTTCCCCGGGCCTGTCGACCAGCTTCGGGAATCTCATATACTTTTAACTGGTAAAGTCGACCGCGGTTGCTGTAACAAAGGAGGGTATGATGGGTAGAGCAAACATAGAGATGCTCAACAAAATCACCATCTTTTAGCTGCATCCCAACTATTCCACGACCACCGCGCAGCTGGCTACGATAAGTGGAAAGGGGAAGCCGTTTGACATAACCTCCGTTTGTAAGGGTGATGACCATCTCTTCCCTGGCGATTAAATCAGTCAAGGTCAACTCTTTTTCTGAGGCCACAATATCAGTGCGCCGTTCGTCACCGTATTTATCCCTCAATTCGCTGAGCTCTTTTTAGATAATCGAAAGCAAAAGCGAATCATCACTAATAATTTTTTTATAATACTCAATGTTTTCCAAGAGCTCTTTATATTCCGCCTCTAGCTTTTCCCTTTCCAGAGCTGTAAGTTTTTGTAGGCGCAAATCAAGAATTGCTTGCGCTTGTTTTTCGGTTAGTGAAAATTGCTCTACGAGCCCATCTTTAGCTTCTTTTATGGTAGCAGAACCGCGAATCAGCTTGATTACTGCATCTAGGTGTTCGAGGGCGATGCGCAAACCTTCAACAATATGGGCTCTCTGCTCGGCTTTACGCAGATCAAAGCGCGTGCGCCGCAGAACTATTTCCCGCTGGTGTTCCAGGTAATGAGTCAACATCTCTTTGAGATTAAGGATGCGAGGTTGATTTCGCACTAGTGCTAACATGATAATGACAAAGCTCTGCTCCAAAGAAGTGTACTTATAAAGCTGATTCAAGATAATCTTTGCATTATAATCACGGCGGACATCAATGGTGATGCGCACACCAT
>JAAZDR010000080.1 GCA_012512705.1 Bacillota bacterium | reverse complement strand
TTTACGTTCTGCTTCTAATTGACTAATTACTGAATTAAGACTCATTTGTATCACTCCTATTCTTTGCCAACTTCTTTGACAACCATTTTAATATGAGTCCCCTGATTTTCCCAAACCTTACTGGCTTCTGCTGCAAATAAATGCCGATCTTCAGGAATAATCCTGGCAAAAACATTAGCTGGCCCTAAAGGGGTTGTCTCATCATACCATATACAAATTGTCTGCCTTGCTATCCAATAGGCAATATCCCCAGGTTGCGGAACGATCATGTTTTCCAACTCATCAGAGAAAAACGGTGCCTGGAAAAAGACCTCGTTATCACAGACCTTGGCATGATTTAATTTTCCTTCTAATAAAGGTGCTGCTTTCTCAATCTCTGTGCAAAGTTTTGGTGCTTCATTTTCTAGCAATTCTGCTCTAGCCACAACATCACCAATGGTGATTTCCAAATATTTCTTCATACCCTTCATTCCTTTCATATCACAAGTTAACCATTATAATGTAATATACAGTATTTAATATTTAACTTACTTTACAGCACGAACAGTAACCTTTTCTGCACCTTTTAACCAAATGCGCTCACCAATTTCCCCGGCAACATCCAGACCTTCCGATATGCGGGCAAAGAGATTAAACGGATTCTCCTTTTTTGCAATTTTATCTCCATAAAACATACATATCGCCCGCCAATCAGGGTCGGGGTTAAAACATAGCTCCCCATGCTTTGGCTGAACATTATTTTCTTTTTCCTGCATTTCAATATTGCTTTGGAAATATATTTCTTCCCCTCCAAAACGACCGTGTCTAACTTCTGCTATAAAATCAGAATCTTTAACCATATCCCAAAAAGATTTGCACGTTTTTGGCGCTACATCATCCAGCAGGACTACCTTAAAAGAACCTCCCTTTTCAAACACAAATTCTACTTCATAACCCAAGCCAGACATCTCCTTTATTAAAATTTTGTTAGTTAATCATACCTCTTCATGCTGACCGCATTTTGAGGGCAGATTGAAACACAAACTCCACAACCGTCACAGTTATCAGTAATGGCCTCCGCCTTACCAGATGAAAGGTCATACGCATCCCAGAAACAGCTCTTTACACAATTCCCGCAGCCAGTGCATAATGATTGATCGACATATGCCTTAACTGGAGGCATATATTCAAGGCTTTCTTTCGATTTTATCGAGTCTAAAGCCTTGCCGGATACCTGTTCTACCCCTGCAAATCCTTCTTGTTTAAAATATTGCTCGAGACCAGAGGCTATTTCCCCTAATACGCCAAAACCTTTAGCATATATTGCACCACACACTTGAACCGTAGTCGCTCCAGCTAATAAATACTTAGCAGCATCTTCCCATGTTGCTACCCCTGTCACTCCTGATAAAGGCACTTTCACTGTTTGTGCCAGTTTTGCTACATATGCTAAGCTGAGTGGTCTAAGCCATGTCCCACCGGAACCAAGAAAGGTTGGTTGGAGCATTGGTTTTTTTGTTTTTGTATCAATCTCTAATACTGGGAACCTAAAGGAGCCGATAGCTGTGATCGCATCTACCCCCGCTTCCTCAATTTTGGGACCGATCTCTGCCGGATCCTCCCAAACAAACATGAGCTTACCTATTACAGGGATCTCAACCGCATCCTTTACTACTTTCACAATATCCGGATTGGTGTATTTAACAGATGGAATACAATGCAGGTTAAGCTCCAAAGCATCAGCTCCGGCAGCCTCCATTTGTTTAGCTAATTTAGCCCATTCATCCAGGTCATCTACTGCTCCACAGATACTGACAATAATTGGGGCATCTACAAAAGCATTCTTATATTCATCTATATATCTAAGCATTTCCTCCGGGGTGGGGTAGGTTTCTCCAGCACGGAAAAGCGTAAAATATCCATCCCTGTTAGCAATACGAGGATCATAACCAGTACTGTTGTTCATCAGCATGAATCTTGGTCGGGGATAGAGACCTACTGGCTTTCCATTGCTCGGAAAAACAACTGATTTAGTGACAACAGCACCAGCTCCTCCTTCAGCAGCCTTGATCATAAATTTGCCATTAGTTGTTGGTGTTGCGGAGGCTGCAATTACAGGATTTCTGAGTTTTAAACCAGCAAAATTGACTTCTAACAAGCAAATCCCTCCTAAATTAATTTATGTTTAGCAATAGGGAAACTACTGATTTAAGAAATTGCTGTGATTAACAAAATTCTTTGGCGGAATTCCTTTAATCAGACGCTCTACCTCTTCTTTATAAATAATCCTAGATTTCTCCTTGGCATCTACTGTATTCCCTGTCTC
>JAAZDR010000079.1 GCA_012512705.1 Bacillota bacterium | reverse complement strand
GGCGATTAACAATGAGCCAGTTGACAGTTCAGAAGTATCTCCTAGAACTTTGAGAGGCTGGGTGAAACAGTATAGAGAAGCTGAAGAAGCATTCGGAAATGGTTACGTGGGTTTAATCCCCCGCATGAAAAATAGAGGTAATAGATCCCAAAAACTGCCAGATGAATCTATAGAATTAATGAATGACTATATTAATAACAATTACGAGACGATAAAACAAAAATCCCGAAAGATAGTATACGGCCAATTAGCAAATGAATGTGAGAGTACAGGAATACTACCACCAAGCTATCAAACGTTTTGCTTGGCAGTAAAGAACAGACCCAAGGCTGAGCAGATAAGAAAAAGAAAAGGTAACCGAGCGGCTTACCAAGTTGAGGAGTTTTATTGGGAACTGTCTCAAACTACACCTAGGCATGGGGACAGACCTTTCGAAATATGCCATATTGACCACACGGAAGCCCCAATCGAGTTTGTGAGTTCAGTTACTGGTCGAAATCTTGGCAAAGCGTGGCTAACAATACTAGCGGATGCTTTTTCGCGATATATTCTGGCTCATTTGCTGATTTTTGACCCGCCTAGCTATCGGACCAACATGATGCTTCTGAGGGAATGTGTTAGGCGGTATAACAGACTACCTCAGACAATCGTAACGGACGGAGGGAAGGACTTCCAAAGTGCTTATTACGAGGCCCTATTGGCCCGTTACCAAATAACCAAAAAAACTCGACCGCCTGCCAAACCACGATTTGGGTCAGTGGTAGAACGCTCGTTTGGAACGGTTGAAACAATGTTTTTCAACAACCTCCAAGGCAATACCCAGATTATGAAAAACGTAAGAGAGGTTACTAAAAGCGTTTACCCTAAGAATAATGCTATCTGGACGTTGGGAGCATTAGATGAAAGACTTGAACAGTGGGTTCATGGAATCTATCATAAGCAGGAGCATCCGGCTTTAGGCCAGAGTCCGGAGGCGGCGTTTCAGTTAGGCTTAGAAAGAAGTGGAACACGACCATATAGACTTATTCCATATGACAATAATTTTATTATTATGACTTTACCTACTACAAGAAACGGCAAAGCAAAAGTGCAGCCAAGCCGCGGAACTAAGATAAACTATATAAATTATTGGAATGAAGCCATGAAAAACCCACTAGTAGAAGGGATAAAAGTACCAGTACGATTTGATCCATACAACATCGGCATAGCATATGCCTATATAAGGAATGAGTGGCTTCTATGTAAATCGGGCTATTATTCCATGTTCAAGAACGTGACGGAAAAAGAGCTCAGGCTAATCACAGAACAGATTAGGCAAAAGGATAAAAACCATGCAAAAAGTGTAGCTATAAATGCTAAAAGAATAGCGAATTTCATATCTCTGATGGAAGAGGACGAAAAAATAATGCTTCAGAGAGCTAAAGACCATGAGTCTAGGCAGGTTTTAAGACTTATAAACCCAGCACAAGAAGAGAATAACGCAATATCCAGTGAAGAAATAAATGCTAATTACAGTGAAGATGTAAATCCTGACGCAAAATACCCTGACAAGGAAGGGCAAGATACATTTAGCGGCTTTGAGGAGGAGTTTAACCTGTGATAAGGCGTTTTCCCGAGGAGCTACTAAATAGTACTCCTGATGCCAAGAAGGAGTATTTTAGAAACTATTATGTTTTGCATCCTAAACTCAAGGAGGCGGCTGATACGCTTATTAATGCAATTAAAAATCCAGCAGGTTTTTCTATAATTCTGTTAATCGGGCCCACTGGAGTAGGGAAAACTACACTAATAAAAAAGGTGATTAAACAAATTATTAAGGAATCAACAGAAGAAAT
>JAAZDR010000078.1 GCA_012512705.1 Bacillota bacterium | reverse complement strand
CGAGTCCCCGCACTTTATCGGAAAAGAGGCCCTGGGAGACTTCGACCCGAATCTCCAGCTGATCCATCTGCCCGTGGCGCTCGACAATCAGCTGGTAGTGGGGTTCAGTTTCCCCGATCTCCAACAATACGCTCTCGATCTGGCTGGGGAAAACGTTTACCCCGCGGATGATCAGCATATCGTCAGTGCGCCCCGTTATTTTCCGCATTCGCAGGTGTGTGCGGCCGCAGCTGCAGGCCCCGGTATCGAGGGCGGTAATATCGCGCGTGCGGTAGCGCACTACCGGCAGCGCCTCCTTGGTGAGAGAGGTGAGGACCAGTTCTCCCTGGTCACCAGCCGGCAGGGTTTTTCCCGTAACCGGATCAATGATCTCGGCGATAAAATGGTCTTCATAGATGTGCAGGCCTGACTTCGCCGGGCATTCCATGGCCACACCGGGGCCGATTACTTCGCTGAGACCGTAGATATCGAGGGCCATAAGCCCGAGCTTTTTCTCAATCTCAGCGCGCATATTTTCTGACCAGGGCTCAGCGCCGAAGATACCGGCCTTTAGTTTAAGATCGCGGTGCGGGTCAATCCCCTGCTCTGCCAAAACCTCGGCGATATAGAGTGCATAAGAAGGAGTGCAGGTAAGGATATCAGTGCCGAAATCTTTCATGAGCATGACCTGCCGGTCCGTATTCCCTCCGGAAGCGGGGATAACCGAGGCACCGATTAGCTCCACCCCGTAGTGGATCCCCAGCCCGCCGGTAAATAAGCCGTAGCCGTAGGCATTTTGCACAATGCTCTCAGATGTTGCGCCGGCGGAGACAAGGGCGCGGGCCATGAGCTCGGACCAGGCCTGAATATCGCGGCGCGTGTAGCCGACAACAGTAAGTTTTCCAGTCGTCCCGGAGGAAGAATGGAAGCGAATAATATCCTTTAAAGGCACAGCAAAAAGGTCGAAGGGATAGTTATCCCGGAAATCTTCCTTGGTTGTAAAAGGCAGTTTCTGCAGGTCGTCGAGAGAACGAATATCCTCCGGCTCTACACCGTGCTCCTGCATCCGCCGCCGGTAGAAGGCAACATTTTCATAAGCATGTTTGATCGTCTTCTGCAGGCGCTCAAGCTGTAAATCCTGAAGCTTGGAACGCGGACAGCATTCCAGCTCCTGCTGCCAGAAAATATTCTCCATCTGGTTATTAGGCCCCTTTCTAAAAAATATCTGCTCACAAATAAGGGCGTTGTTTCGCCAGGTTATATAAGGTCTAATCTTTCGACAGTTAGCATATGCTTTCCTGCTTTTTAAAAGGATAAAAATAGAGATTTAGTGCTGAGGGGGAAATAATAGCCACCCTGCTGGAATATTTATTGTTAGGATATTAACCGGGGGTGGATAATATGATTTTAATCTTGGCAGTGGGGCGTCGAAGGCTCCATCTGCTGCTGGGTATCATCCTGGTAGTGCTCATTATTCTTTTTGCTCCTCCTCTAGCCTTAAATCTTACCGAAAAAGCGATCGAGGCGGTTACGGGCAGCAGCCGGCTGGTGCCGATCTATTATGTAGAGACGCCGGAGAAAAAGGTGGCCTTTTCTTTTGATGCCAGCTGGGGGGCAGAGCGGACGCCAAAAATACTCGATATTCTCGATAAAAACGAGATTAAAACTACTTTTTTTCTCACCGGGATCTGGGTCGAGGATTATCCGGAGATGGTGCGGGAGATTCACAACCGCGGGCATGAACTGGGGAACCATACACTCACCCATGCTGATCTGGCGACCATATCCGCAGATGATATTCGCCGTGAGCTGCTGGGAGTAGAAGAGATGATCAAAGAGAACTGCGGGCAGGAAACAACACTTATGCGCCCGCCCTTTGGGTCCTATAACAATCAGGTTATCTCTGTAGCTACTGAGCTGGGTTACAAGACAATCCAGTGGAGCATTGATTCTTTAGACTGGAAAGAGATCGGGCCGCAGGAGATTATTTCCCGGGTAACAAAAAACGCCCACAACGGGGCAATCATTCTCTTCCATAATAACGGCAAACACACCGCTGATGTGCTGCAGGAAATTATAGATTATTATCATGCAGAAGGGTACGAGATCGTGCCCATCTCGGAGCTGATCTACCACGAGAATTATTATATCTCCCCACACAGCGGGGCACAGATTCGGCAAGATTAACCCTTAGCCTAAAAAATTTTTATCAATTACTGCAGAATCTTTGGATGGAAAATACCCCGAAAGGCGAAGAGCAACCAAGCGCAGCAAGTTACGAAAAGAACACTTACAACTCCTCAAAAATAGCGACAACACCTCCGACCGCTCCTAGAACGTTCGGGGGTGAAATAACGTGCATGAAAGCAAACAGGATATGAAAAAATCTCACATCATTCTATAGCCTATAGTTTATATATTCTCTTTATGCTTATCATAAAGAGAACGGTACTCAGCAAGCATTTGTTTTAGTAATTTTGGTATATTAAGCTCATACGGACATTTTTCCTTACACTGATTACATTCCGTGCATTCATTAATAAGCTCCATTTTTTCGCGCCATTCTTCGTTTATAAATCTAGAATACGGAGATCTAGCCGCAAGAAAAGTCATACGCGCTGCCATTGATATAGGTATGCCTTGCGGACAAGGCAAACAATAACCACAGCCACGGCAAAAGGAACCAGAAAGTTCAGCCCTGTCTTTCTTAATAATTTCTTTTAATGATTCGTCCAACAAAGGCGGATTTTTTTCGAAAGCAATAAATTCATCCAACTGCCACTCAAACTCAATTCCCCAGATAGGAACTATGTTTTTATACTGACGCAAATAAGCAAATGAAGATGCGGCATTTGTTATTAACCCTCCAGCTAAAGCTTTCATTGCGATCAAACCGATATCTCTATGCTCACATACTTTTGCCATACCAAATTCTTTTTCTGTTGAAAGAAAGCTAAGTGGATATTGAATTGTATCGTAAAGGTTTGATTTTATTGCTTCCATCGCTAAATTATATTTGTGATTTGTCAAACCTATAAACCTAGTTTTCCCAGTTTTTTTAGCTTCTAAAAGACCGTTATATGAGCTTTCAGGGTCTTCCGGACTAGGAAGCTGACCGGGATT
>JAAZDR010000077.1 GCA_012512705.1 Bacillota bacterium | reverse complement strand
CTGGGCTTTTGTCCCTCCGGTGTAGCCTTATCCCTAAGGCCTGTACCACTTGGACCAGCACATCCTCTCCCCAAGCAAGAAGGATGCCGGAACCCTAGGTACACTTTCCCTCGTAGACAGATAATTTACGGTTACCTGGTAGAAACTTCCCAGCCTTATTCTGGGAATTATACGAGTTCAATAGTCTATAAATATAAAATTGTAATATATTGTTTACAATAAAAGGATATCAGGAGCGGCAAGCTTTGTCAAGGCATAATTATAATTCCCCGGAGAAGCTCAATATTCACCCAAAAATCCAAGATTTATCAGTTCACATTTAAGCTAAAATAGTATATTATATAATTGTCTAGAACATATGTTCGCATAATGGGTGATTGGAAAATGTCATCAAAAAAAAGAATCATCCTTTTAGCAGATATGGAATCATTCTATGCCAGCGCAGAAGTTGCCCGCAATCCTTCGCTGAGCGGTAAACCAGTTGCTGTTTGCGGCGATCCGGAAAGGCGGCAGGGAATTATCCTTGCCGCTACCAAAGAAGCAAAGGCCTACGGGATCAAAACAGCAATGACCGTCTCTGAAGCGAAAAAGCTTTGTCCCTGGATCACTCTCGTCCGTCCCCATATGCAGGACTATATAAATCTTTCGCTGGCGATCACTAAAATATTTCACCGGTATACAGATCGGGTTTTACCCTATTCCATTGATGAACAGTTTCTCGATATGAGCGGGTGCGAGAGAATTTTCGGCAGTGCCAAAGAGATGGCCCGGCAGATTATAAAAGAGATCCTGGAGAAGACCAAGATTCGCTGCCGGGTAGGCATCGGTGAAAACCCTCTCCAGGCAAAGATGGCCTGCGACCGTTTTGCCAAAAAAAATAAAGAAGGGATTTTTATACTTTCATACGACAACTATACCAAATATACTTGGCCTTTACCAGTTAGAGATCTTTTCGGTGTGGGAGTGCGTATGGAGCGCAATTTATACCGCATGGGTGTAAGGACGATTGGACATCTGGCAGCCCTGCCCAAAGAAACCTTGGTGCGCCGCTGGGGCATTAACGGAGAACTGCTCTGGCTTAACGCGTGGGGAATCGACCACTCCAGAATTGACCCCCACAGCCTAAAAGAGCGTAAGGGGGTCAGCCACTCTCTGACCCTACCCAGGGATTACCACAAACAAAAAGAAATCAAAGTTGTTCTGCTGGAGATTACCGAAGAAGTATGCCGTCGGGCACGAGCGCTTGGTAAAGCTGGGAGTGTAGTCAGCGTCTACTGTCGGGGGGCTGATTTCGATTATCCCTCCGGATTTTACCGACAGAAAAAACTACCCGAACTGACGGCGGTAACGATGGATATCTATCCCTCAGTAATTAAACTTTTTGATGCCCACTGGGATCACCAGCCCGTGCGGGCCATCGGGGTAGCCCTTTCCGGGCTGCAGCAATTAAATGAACTGCAGCTCTCTCTCCTGGAAGACAAGGAGAGAAAACTGAAATTAAGCCGAACAACGGATGCCGTGCGGCAACGCTTTGGAGTAAAGGGTCTTTTCCGCGCCTCCTCTTTAACTGCAGGCGGACAGCTTTTCGCACGCGCGACAAAGATCGGAGGGCATGAGGCATGAGCAGCAGAAAATTCACAAACCAATTTTCCTGCAGCCGTATGCTTCTGTCAGAACACGGGGAGCAGCTGCAGCTGCAAAAAAATAGAGAAGAGGAAGAGGTAAACAACATCCCGCTCTTTGATGAGCAGCAGTACGAAAAATTTAATTCCCTTTTGTTACAATCACTAAAATACGGCCTTCAAATCAAGGTAACCGTTTGGCGAAAGGATAAAAAGAGCGCTTTTATAGGAACTGTCGATAAAATAAATCCCCTGTCTGGGAATATTAAATTCTCTGCGGGGAAGGGGAAAAAGAAATTAGTCCGCATCCAGGCAAAAGAAATTATTGATATAGAACAGCTGAACAAATAAAAAGCACCTCTTACTCCCATTCAATAGTTGAAGGCGGCTTGGGGGTTATATCGTAGACGATGCGGTTGACCTGCGGAATCTCATTTACAATTCGAGAGGAAATTTTCTCCAGAACTTCATAAGGAAAGCGGAACCAATCTGCAGTCATTGCATCTCTGCTGGTAACCGCGCGCAAAGCGATGGTGTGGGCATAAGAACGGCGATCGCCACGCACTCCGACTGTTTTAATATCAGGGAGGACAGCGAAGACCTGCCAGATCTCTTTATACAGACCGTCTCGTTTAACCTCCTCCACAATGATCGCATCTGCTTCACGCACAATAGCAAGCTTCTCTGCCGTCAGCTCACCCAAAACCCTCACTGCCAATCCAGGCCCCGGGAACGGATGGCGCCCGATAATTTCCTCAGGAAGACCAAGCTTGTAGCCGACCTCACGCACTTCATCTTTAAAAAGCTCTTTAAGCGGCTCTATCAGTTCCAGATCCATGTGTTCCGGAAGGCCCCCTACATTATGATGGCTCTTAATCGTCTCTCCCGTGGCGGTAACGCTCTCGATCACATCAGGATAGATTGTTCCCTGGACAAGATACTTTACCGCACCGATTTTCTTTGCCTCCCGTTCGAAGACACGAATAAAATGATTGCCAATAATTTTGCGCTTTGTCTCCGGCTCCTCAACCCCGCGCAGTTTTTCTAAAAATTCAGCACTAGCGTCCACAAAGGTAAGATTCAGGTTAAACTGATCGCGAAAAGTTTCGACAACTTGCCTCGCCTCTCCCTTGCGCAGCAACCCATGAT
>JAAZDR010000314.1 GCA_012512705.1 Bacillota bacterium | reverse complement strand
CCCTGAAGCGCCGAATGTGCTTGGCAACCACAAACAGCAAAATCTCCCCATAAGCACGCGACAGCACGCGTGGATTAAGTGCGAGAGTGGCGGAATGGCAGACGCGCTAGACTTAGGATCTAGTGGGCAACCCCCGTGAGGGTTCGACTCCCTCCTCTCGCACCATTTGTTTAGCAGGGGTTTTGTGTTTTGTCCCATCGTCATAAGCATCACTTGTCACCTGTTTGGGAACGGATTTGGGAACGACGTCTAAGATCACGCATGTTTCCGCTCCTTCACTGCCTGCATAGCAGCGTCGAAAGAATCGGCAGCCTCACGGTCCATTTCGGTGAACACATGGCTGTAGATGTCACCAGTTATCGCTACGGATGAATGTCGTAGCCTCTCGCTTACTACCTTCAAGGGAACTCCTTGGCTTGCAAGGATGGTAGCGTGTGTATGGCGCAGGGCGTGGAAGTTTATCTTCTTGACTTTCGCCTTTTCGATCAGCTTGTGGAAGTAGTCACCGCTTATGTAGGTTGGTTCCAAAGGTTTGCCTTCAAAGGTCGTGAACACGAAGCCCGTTTTGTGGTACTGGTCGCCCATGGCGAGGCGTTCCTGTGCTTGCTGCGCCTTGTGCTTCTTCAGAACCTCTACGGCACCGGAAGAGAGGCTAATTGTTGCTCTGCTTTTTTCTGTCTTTGGCTTCTTAATGACGGTACCTTTACTCCTTCTCACAATAACTCGCCGTACGGTCAGTGACTTATTGTGAAAGTCTGTATCTTCCCACTGTAAACCGAGCAGCTCGCCACGACGTAGTCCAGTCGCCAACGCTGTGTAGAACAGTGCATATAACCTGTCTCCCTTAATCGCCTTTAGGAACTTCGCTGCTTCCTCGGGTGTCCAATAGCTGGCTTCCTTCTTCACGGCTTTGGGTGGCTCAACTGCG
Organism: Bacillota bacterium; assembly: GCA_012512705.1. GTDB lineage: Bacteria > Bacillota > Dethiobacteria > DTU022 > JAAZDR01 > JAAZDR01. The sequence goes on along the minus strand of JAAZDR010000314.1, from coordinate 9,590 downwards.
TCACAGGGGTTTCGAGGAATCAGCTGCAGCTTTACGGCAACATTCAGCGCCTTACGCAGGACGCTGTGAATATGGCGCACAGTATTAGGGGAGAGAGATTTGCCTTTACCGTCAAGACGGCCCGCTACCAGCTTGCGCGCGTAGAACTTCTGAATTGCGAGCGGTGTAAGTTTCTGAAGCTGTATCTGCCCCAGATGGGGGGCTATGTGCTTGCGGCATACCATAACATACCAGTCGTGAGTGGTCGGCTCGATGTTTGGCTTGTGCATCTTCAACCACTGCTCTAAGTACTGCTCAACGGTCATCTTCGTAGGCTGAACGAAGGTTCCATTGTCGATACTATGTAGTAGGTCACGCAGCTCCTTTTGCGCGTCTTTCTTGGAGCCTCTAACGGTTTTTCGTAGTCGTCTTTCCTTGCCTGTAACAGGATCCTTACCGAGATAGACGCTAAGTCTCCAGGAGTTTCCGCGCTTCTCGATAGAGCCCTTCATGTTTAGTTTCCTCCTTTCAGGAATCGGTCCAATTCACTCTTAGCAATTCGCCACACTCTTCCCGCTTTTGCACCCCGAAGCTTGCCTTCCGCGAGTAGCTTCCATAGAGTCCGGATGTCAATCCGCAGATATCGAGCAGCTTCCGGTCCGCTCATTACCTCGGGCCATTCTCCGTCCATGCCTACCACCTCCGCTAATATTCTACTATGCATTCTTAAGCATGTCAATACATTTAGATACACAATAAGGGGTATTATAGTGTGGTTGGGCCATAGCAGTCTGTACATGCGCCAGTGGGCTGCAGGCGCTCTCTGTCGATGTGTGTTTGCAAACATATTGCAGCTGACAGAGGTCGCATTGCCTGACTCATAAAGATGCAATGTGTCGAAATAACGCGTGGAATTGGAAAGAGACACGCATTTACATATGGAGGATAGTGAGGGAGAATATAGAAAGCATATTGTGGTGGGATAACTAGATCGTTTTATGCGATAAATTTCTATGAGCTTCAAAAACGGGAGCATAGAGACTATAACTGCTCCGGACGCCGCTGGAATTTCAAAAATCACCCCGAAGGTTGGGTGGGAATCTAGAAGCAACGTCTAGCCAGGGTTAAGAATGATTGAATTAATAGAGAATCCAAGATAGAAGAGTCTGGACAAAGAACCATTGAAGGGAAAGTGACGGATCTTACTGTTTACTCAGATTTTTGATGAAGTGCCTTAGTCTCTGCAAAAGGAGAGATAATAGTGAAGAGGACATTGATGTTGGGCATCGTACTGCTCGCTGTGTTTTCTTGTGTGATTGCTGAGGCTGCTCCTTCCTTACTGCCTTTTGATCCTCAGTGGACTGCGAGCGAGGTGCGTGATCTGATAGCAGCAGGCGCAGATGTGAATGAGAGAACAGAAGCTGGCTGTACACCGCTGCTGGTAGCTGCAGCATCTAGTAACGACCCCGAGGTTGTCAAGGCGTTAATAGCAGAAGGCGCCGGAGTGAATGAGAAATATGTGGGTAATTGGACACCGCTGATGGTGGCCGCAGCGGAGAATAGTAACCCCGAGGTTATCAAGGCGTTAGTAGAGGCAGGCGCTGAGGTGAATGCGAAAGACGACGTTGGTTGGACGCCGCTAATGGTCGCTGTCAGATACAATGATAATCCCGAGGTTATCAGGGTTTTAATAGAAGAGGGAGCCGATGGTAAGCTCAAATCCGATGACGGCGGGACGGCTTTCGATTATGCAAAACATAACCAGGCTGTCAGGGATAGCGATATGTACTTGTTATTAGAAAACGCTTGCAAAGCAAATCAGCCTGGTGAACATGGAGAATGGCTAAGGGCAGCGCAACAGGAGGCGATAAATAGTATCCTTTCGGGTACTCTGTACGGTCCTGGTTTACAACCAACTGTGCGTGCTCTACACGGAATATGGGATACCGGCATTAGTATCATATCCGCCAACCCCAATGTGGATCTATCTAAGTTCGAGGCTGCTTACGTGCTACCAAGCCTACACTCTAATGTAAGTTATCCAACGCGGATAAGACTGTCTCGATACTTGGTAGTCAAGCAGATGCTCCAGCCAGACCCAGATTACGTATTCAAGGCAAGAATTGCCCCGCTGAGGGACATTGGACCTTATACGCCTACGATCTACATGAGAATATTCCTTGGCACTATGGACCTCATGGAGGCTAGCGAGATTTCCCTTTTCCAGACATATCAGTGGCTCACAGGTGAATCGGAGAGATTACAGAGCGAAGGGCTTTAGCGAGTATCGATCACCTATGCCTTAGATTTTCTGGCGATCTGTTATGCCTCGTTAGGCACCATGTGAAAGAATCCTTTTCAGCAGATGGGACCGTTTAGCTCTTTTTCGCTGGTCTAGATGCGGGTCTATCGGATGTATGTTTGGGTTTTCATCCACGTTGGTTATGCAGAGTGCTCTCGCATGTGTTTGCGGTATCCTCGCGGGTTCTTGAATGGCACGAATATCCCTCCTATGATTGGGCTGATGACGAAAGCGAAGAATAGGACCCCACAGAAAAGGCGAGTGCTTGTACAGCATGCATAGTAGTCATGGGGGCTGAGACCGCAGCGGTGTCCAGACCTGTAATTACCCGACCCGGAACGTGTTATTTGTTTCGTTATTATTCCAATGGACTTCTTACGCACAAGGAACTTGTAGTCTTTATCCCAAATGTATGAGCAAGTGTTCCACTTAGATATGCGAGAGCAGTAGGGAAATTGGGAAGTACCGGGTTGGTTTTGAGCTACCTGGCAGGATCCCCCAACCAAAAAGCTAATGTCACTTATTGAGAGAAAAAAAGAAAATATCAGAAAAAAGGGGAGACGTACCGTGAAGAAAATGCTTTTCGTCTTGTTCGTAGCGTTATTGATGTTCGGTAGAGCCCACGCTTTTGAAAGGCAAGAGGCTTCGTTACCGGTCATTAGTGAGCCTCTAAGTCGGCTAGAGACCGCCGTTGGGTGGATGAAAACCCCAGGTGGCGGTTGGATAAGTAGAGAAAACAGAATACCTAAATACATGTCCAGTGATTATGATCTTCTACAAGATTTCAATGATTACAGTTTGGGGGTTGACAACTTTCAGTTGTTGGATATTTGTTGCAAGATAAAAGTGGAGAAAGTTGCAAGTGAGAATTCCATAGTTTTGCAACTGGAAATTCCACAATATTGCAAGAGTCCATTGCAGGCATAAACCCGAACCCATATCCTTGTATTTGACTTGAGAATACAAGGAGGAAAGGAGAATGCTTACAATGGACAAGGTACATGATATCAGACACCGATATTTTGCGGAAGGAGAGAAGATTTCCCACATAGCCAGAACACTAGGGTTAGACTGGAAGACTGTTCAGAAGTATGTTGATATGGATGACTTTAATGAACCGCCACCCAAGCCGGAAAGACGCTTATGCCCAAAGCTGGATCCCTACAAGCCGACAATCGATGAGTGGCTTATAGAAGATAAACAGGCCCCGCGGAAGCAGCGCCACACCGCCCAGAGGGTATTCAATCGCCTGAAGAAGGAATGTCCCGGATTTAACTGCTCATACCGAACGGTTGCGACGTATTATGCCAAGAGGCATAAGGAGATTTTCAGTCAAGCTAAGGTTGGCTACCTTCCCCTAGAGCATCATCCGGGTGAGATGCAAGCTGATTTTGGTACGGCTGACTTTTATGAAAATGGCACACGGAAAACTGGGAAATACCTTGATGTATCGTTCCCTTACAGTAATAAAGGCTACCTGCAATTATTCTATGGAGAAAACATGGAATGCCTTTTAGAAGGATTGGTTGCTATCTTCACGCATATCAGGGCTGTACCTCAGGAAATATGGTTTGATAATACTAAAACCATCGTAACAAAGGTAATTAAGGGTAGTGGCCGTGAAACGACGGAGCGATTCAACCGTTTCCGAGAGCATTACTGTTTTCAGGCCTTATTTACAAATATTGGGGCAGGACATGAAAAAGGGAGCGTCGAGAAGAAAGTCGGTTATCACCGAAAAAACCTTCTTGTTCCATTACCACGCTTTCTTTCGCTTGTGGATTTCAATAAAGAATTACTCCAACTGTGTGAAGAAGACGCTCTTAGAGAGCATTATCGCCACAATGAAACCATTGAAGAGTTGTTTCTGGAAGACTTAAAGCACTGCCACCCATTACCCGAAATTGAATTCGATCAGAGTGGTAAAAAGACTGTGACTACTAATAATTGGGGTAAGTTCTACTTGAATAAAGAAATGCACGAATACTCGGTTTCGCCAAGACATGCAAATACTATAGTTAACCTGAAACTGACCTCATCCCTCGTTATAGTGCTGGATGAAAACTATCGTGAGATAGTAAGACACCCCAGGTTATATGGTGATACCAAGCAACAGAGCATGAACTGGTTTCCGTATCTCAGGCAGCTTTCTATGCATCCGCGTGCATTAAAATACTCCGGGGTTTACGATATGATGCCGCCTACTATGAAACAGTACCTTATGGGGTGCTCCAATGCAGAAACGGGAAAGATCCTAAAGGTACTAGCCGAACTCACTGATAGGACAGGCTTTGAAAGCGCCCTGGGTACTATCTGTCAGGCCCTTCGCTATGGAGCCACCGATGCGGACAGTCTACGCAACCTTCATCGTCGTCTTTACGCTGATATGCCTGAGCTTCCTCCAATGCCCCTTAGCCCGGGAATACCGGCCCTTAGCCAGATGCCGGCTGACTTAACAAGCTATGACGTCTTCCTCGGGAAGGGGGATGTTATAGATGCTTGAAGATAAAATCATCGCTTGCTGCAAGAAGCTAAGGTTAAGCCGTAACCTTGCGGATATGGCTATGATAACCGATGGTGAATCCCATCAGGAGTACTTGTATAAATTACTGGCTCAGGAACTAAAGAACCGGGAACAGGTCAGATCAACAAAGCTCATTAATGCCGCAGGATTCTATAGCATCAAGACATTTGACGGATTCCGTTTTGATGAGATTACACTGCCTTCCGGCTTAACACCGGAAAGCTTAAAATCCCTTGATTTCATCCATGAAAAGAAGAATATCATCATGTATGGCAGGACAGGGACGGGCAAAACCATGCTTTCCATTGCGCTTGGTGTTACAGCTTGTAAAAACGGTATCCCGGTCAAATTCTTCCGTACCGCATCTTTAGTCAACCAGCTCTCAGAAGCTAAGAATACCGGGACACTGGGGACGCTACTGAAAAAACTCAAGAAAGCATCTGTTACTATCCTCGACGAGTGGGGCTATGTGCCGTATGACCGTACTGGCGCCCAGCTGCTCTTTGATTATCTTTCAGAGATACATGAAGAGAAATCTATCATACTAAACACCAACTTAGAATTCTCAAGATGGGTTAACGTGCTTTATGATGAGCAAATGACTGCAGCCCTTCTCGGAAGGCTCATGCACCACTGTCATCTGATTCTATTTCCCGGAGAAAACAATCGGCTAAGAGAATCCAGCATTAATGAGCTTTACCACCAAATAGCTCCGACGAATGAGAAGGAGGGCAGATGACATGGTCTTGAACAAAAAGATTCTCAAGAGGCTGGAGCGCTCATACAGAAAAGCCTTTCCCGGTGATCTCGACAAGTACTTGCTTGCAAAATACGGGGAAGAACCCTTCCCATACGAGTTTACTGAACAGGATCTCTATGAAAACATTCGGCGCGATATCTGCAATTATGAGACCGGTGAACTCGATGTTACGGTTAAAACACGATCCAAATACTTACGGGAAGAGCTTAAGCATCTAAAGGGTCTATATATTGAAAGGCTGGATGAAATACGTGATCTTAGAGACTACATTATTGAACTTGAGCATAAGCTGTCAGAACACGGTCTGGAATCTCCCAGAATGGCCGATGAGCGACTTCAAACTCGATCATCCGAGATTTGAATAGCTTAATGGAACTAAATGCCTGCAATCATCCATTTCCCCACTACTTGCGGTGGGGAAATGGAACTTGCAACTTTGTGGAAAATGGAGATGCAATACTATGGAAAAATGGTTTGCAACTTTTAGGAAAAAGGGCTTGCAAAAAACATGTTGGAGTTGCGGGAGGTTATATTGGGGGGCGAAACGTACTACTTGCTCCTCAAGCATAAAAGGGGTGGTGCATATCATTATCCAGCTATCCGAGAAGGTTGGTATTACAACTACCAGGTAAAAGGTTATGTATTTGGAAAAACGGATATGCACCCAATTGCTTTTGAGGACAAGGAGCCGTTTCTCGTTGAAATAGGATTAATAGCAAACCCCAGTAAGGTGTACTACAATGACAAATACGAGAATATCTACATCCAAGATATAGCGGTCAAACTTAATGAGGTAATGGCGAAAGAGAAAAGCGACGACTTATACCTAATAATTAATGTCATGAAGCTAGGCGGTTCAGTGAGGTTTATAATGCTTGAAAAGAGCATCTCTATTTCGGGGAATTATGAGTTTGAAACGTATGCCGGCCTATCTGCAACAGATTATGATCTTCCCATAAAAATCGAAGAGGCGGTCACAGAGGAGGTCTTCAAGAATTTCTATTTTGAACTGGATTTCCGGACGTTCGGGGCTTTTTGGAATCAGTAATTACAGTATCAAGCCCCGCGGATCGGTTGCGTAGTAGGGGGAGGGTGGTAAAAGTAGTGAGGCAGCCAGGTAGACAACCGTCGAGGCACAAATAGTGAATCGCTTGATTTTACATGCTAAGGAGCAGATAGCATGACAGAAAGAGAATGGACGTTGATAGTCCAAGAGATGTTGATTAAAGCATGCTGTAGCATGGAAAACCTCGAGGTTAAGGCCTTTGAGAGAATTCCATATGCTTTGGAAGTAGTGAACTATGGAAAGACTGGAAACTACAATGTGCGGGACATGGTGTATGAAACAGACTTGGTTATTATGGAGTCTGGAGAGCCAGGGCACCGGAAGCCAAGGGTGATAATCGAATTAAAGATAGAAAGCATTACCACTCATGATGCCATTACATACAGTCAAAAAGCATTCACTCACAAAACAGTACATCCTTATCTGCGCTATGGGATTCTCTTGGGGAATCGCAAACATTATCCTTTGCCTGGGAGACTCTTTAGACATGGTGCGCACTTTGATTTTATGGCCTCATGGGTTGGTTTTGATCCTTCACCAGAAGAATTAGAGGGTCTAACGGTAATTATTAAGGATGAGATCGGGGCATCTAAAATGCTTGAAGAGAGTATTTACTCAAGCAGATCTCCGAACAGAGAGCGATACACATTTCTTCATCGCCCTCTAAAGCTATGGTGAGGATTAAACGCTAGTAATCTTAGATGTAAAGATTTTCAGTAACCGCTATGAGGACAACGATGTGCGTTTCACTTTCAGAGAGGAATGACTATTCATGCTGAAAAGTGAGCGCTACGCAAATGATTAATGCACTTTGAATGGTCTGAACGAGGCTAATGCTGTCTGTACTTCCATAAAGGGAAAATAGAGGTAGGCTTCCTCAAACACATAAATCTACTAGAAACCCTAGAGTTTCTTTTCCTACATGGAAGGCATGGAAATAGTAAGGAAAGCTATAATATCTGTTAAGGAGCTTTCTAGCCTGACTCAACCTCGTCATCGATTGACATTAAAGCATCTGCAATATGATTTACTAACGAAAGTGCCTTTAGACTATTTAATCTACTTCCATAGTCTATTGCCTCACCATGCATGATCATATGCCGATTTAACTGTGTAAACCCTTTAGGTCTTTTAAACTCCGAATAGTCTATAGGATATTCCTTTCTAAAAATATAGAGGAATGTTTGAAGCAACTCGTCAACAGCATATTATAATGCTCCCCGTAACTGAGACATGAAAAACTGGGATGAACCGAATATAATGAGACTATGAGAAGGAAAAAGAACGCTTATAAAGCTGAATTTAAGTCTAAAGTGGTAATAGAGTTAATTACCGGCCAGTGCACGCTTAATGAACTTGCTGCTAAATATCAAATTGCTCCTTCGACTTTGAGCGCCTGGTACAAGCAGTTTCAGGAAGGGGCAGCTGAGATATTCCGGAAAGGATCCTCAGATCAAGATAGGATTCTGAAGGAAAAAGAGCAAGAAATTGCGATACTGCAGCAAAAGGTGGGCCAGCTCATTATTGAGCGGGATTGGCTCAAAAAAAAATCTAATGAAATCTTTGGCCCTGGCTGATCGTATTAGGCTTGTTTCTTTTACTACCCGAGAAATATCTCTAAAACGACAGTGCGAGCTGGTTGAAGTTAATCGATCGAGTGTCTATCGTAAGTATAACCAGGAGCAGACTAATCTCGGGCACGGCGAAAGTCAGGAGAACCTTGATATCATGAGAATTATTGACCAAACGCATTTAAAGCACCCATCATGGGGGTATCGCAAGATGACTGATCATTTACGAAGCAACTATGGGTATATCGTTAACAGGAAGCGTGTCAGACGTCTTATGCGCGTTATGGACATTATAGCCCTATTTCCCGGTCCTAACCTTAGCAAACGCTATCATGCTCAGTATGTACGGCCGTATTTACTACGTAATCTGGTCATTGACCATCCAGACCATGTCTGGGGTATAGACATCACATATCTGCCTTTTGAAAAAGGCTTCTTATATCTATTTGTCATTATCGATTGGTATACCCGTGAAGTTGTGGATTATGAGATTAGCTACAGCCTAGAAAAGGAATTTGTTCTTCGTTGCTTAAAACGTGCATTATACAGGCGTAAACCTGAGATTATCAACTCAGACCAAGGTAGCCATTTTACCTGTCAGGCTTACCTGGACCTTCTAGAGGCTCACCGGGTGAAGATATCAATGAATGGAAAGGGACAGGCCCTTGACAATGCTCGTACTGAGCGCTTCTTCCGCAGCCTAAAATACGAAGACATCTATATCAACGAATACAACACGCCAAGGGAGATGATTGCCGGCGTCAACCACTATATACATGATTACAACACAATTCGGCCGCATGCTTCGCTGGGAGGGCTCGCACCCCACACCTTCCGCCAACAGCATGCACAGAAACCTGCAGCCTAATGAAAGGAGCTATTCGGATAATTCCTAAGATCGTGTCTTGACAATGGGGGGCACTTCGTATATCCTATAACATTCCGCCCTTGCAGGGATCTTATTTCTCTTTTCAAAAAAGTCAACACTGAGTTTCTCTTTGAACATCCCATCGACTTGGCTTAAAAATGCGAGCACTGAAAGCTCGTATTCCTTTGCAGCGTGCGCACGGAAACCTGCTTCTAATACTTTTCTGCGATCTGGATACTGCTCAAGAAGGAATTCTTTAATCGTTGTTAGATTGCGCTCGAAATATTCGATTAGGAGTTCGTCAATTTTATCAAATGCTCTATTCTTAATTAGAAGATTCAGTTCAGAAATCACTTCAAGAGGCATATCAAAATCTATAAACCATCCGTTATTTGTAAGCGTCAAAACGCCCCCGCCTTGTAACTAAGCGTTGGCTGTAGTAGTTCTATTTTGTCTTTGAGGTGCGGCAGTAATCAGGTATGTCTTCTGACCAGGGCATAAATCTATCAAGGTCCTTTGT
>JAAZDR010000009.1 GCA_012512705.1 Bacillota bacterium | reverse complement strand
GCCACAGGCAGTTCGCAATTCAACACCCGCCAAACTTGCCGCCTCCAGCAGTGAAGTCCCCGGTGCAACCCAAACTTTTTCTTTTTCTGGATAGAAGATGACTTTCACTTTCATAAAGCCACCCCTTTGTTTTTAAGCGAACAAGTTTTTAACAAACTTTGGGATGCCAGCCGCCTCCCGGGGCCCGACAATAACCTCCCAGCCTGATTCTTCCTCTAACTTTCCTTTTAAAATAGCTACCTGGCCGGGAATAATAATCTTGCGTTCTTTAACCTTATCGTCAAGTCCAGCATCCTTCATCGCCTTAGTTATCGTTTCCGCAGTAAACTTTCCATCTGCATATGCGGTAAGTACGGAAGTCCCTCCAGTATCAACTGCGAGAATATAGCTTGGAATACGGCTATTTTCAACTTCACCCTTAACGATGAAATAAGTAAGGGAAAAATTGGTCGTACAATAAACAGGGGAGTGCTCCCCAACTCCGCCTATTGCATACAGCTTAGCTTCGACCTGGATCGGTTTTTGCGGGTCTGTATAAAGGTTCTGGCGCCAAGTAAGCAAAGGTAACAACTGCTGTTTTTCATAAGCATTGAGAACAATTATGCCCGCATATTTAGAAAGGTAAACCCCGGCTTGAACGATTTCTTCCTGCGGATTATCCTTATTTGTAAAGGCAATTGTCGGATAGCCAAAAGGACGATACTTCTTCTTTATCGCCAAGCGGCGGATCTGAGTCAAATCCGCTAATACCCGGTGCGTTTCTCTCTGACCGCTGTCAAGAACAAGCTCATTGTGGCCGAGCTTGGTGATTTTCTTTACTAACTGTGCCAGTTCTTCCAGGTTTTCGTCATACACAGCCAGAGGAACCGCTTTGGATTTAGCCAACTCCGCCATCTGAATGTAGTTATCAGTCGTCGCAGTATAAAGCAAAGGGTTGCGCTCTGCACAAACTTCAAGGGCCTTTTTAATTGCTACCACGTCTTCTGTAATTAATATCGGAGGAAGCTCCGTTGCCTGCATAGCTGCTTCCACTGCCGCTTCAAACTGTGCAGGATCACCGGAATCATTGTAGAGCGCAACGAGGTCAACTTGATACTGCAAGCCTGCACGTTCAAACCGTAAATCATCGATATACTTGATCTTTGTGGTCACATCTTCGCTGTCTTTTACCGCGATGGCGAGTGCTGTAGGATGAAAAAAACGTTTATCATGTCGGAAGAGCTCCGTCTCATCTCCAATCTCCGCAAGCTGCTTACCGGTTCCTATTTTCACTAACTTAATCGGCGGCTTTGATGCCGACTCCAGAACTTCTTTCGCTTCTTCCGCAACATAAGGGCAAGCGTCTAAAGAAACCTTCCCACTGGCTAGGGCCATGGCAAAAGCAAGACAGGTCGGCACCCCGCACTCGCCGCAATTTTTCTTCGGTAGCTGCTTAAATATCTCTAACCCGGTTAAAGCCATACTTTCGACTCCTTTCCTAATGTGCATTAAAAGCCCTTACAATAGTGGATCCATGGTCAAAGCCGGATGCTTCTTCTTTTCAAGGTAGGCAAGGATCTCTTCCGCTGTTTCCCCTACAGTTTCATCAGCGATTTTTTCCACAAAATCAGTTCCAAGCCCTTCTTCTTCACAGCGCTGGCAGAATCGCTCACCAAGATATTCTTTTAGTTCCTTCGGCATCCAGACAATACGCGCGATTCCGCCTTCAGCGCGGATAAACTTTCTGCTTAAGATATAAGAACGCGCAAGCCCCATAAACCCGGGAGTCTGCACACCACCACCGATGATCTCAGCCAAGGTGGAGAAAGTCATTCCACACGGAGTCATCCCGCCATACTTTCGGGTAGAGATCATCACCCCGTTGGTCTCAGGGACGATACCCATAATCGCTTCAAAACATCCGCAAGAGGTCATCGGCCGAGCGAGGAGACTGTACAGCGAACATTCTTTAATAGAACGGTTTGAATTTAGATATACATATTCATTAACGGATTCCCAAATCCCTTTTTCTTCGTCAATTAACCCCTCTTTCTTAATTGGGCGACAAGGACCTATGGGATCAATTTCAAAAGAGGCCTTGGCATCAAGCCAGCTAACCGCACCGCAGAGCCCTGGGCGTTCAGGAGTTATCACACAGCAGTGATTCGGTGCAATAGACTGACAGACCAAACAGAAATAAAATTCCTCCACAAGTTCGTCCGTAAGGCCGCGCAAGCGTTCATCACGGGCAATATAAACCTCCCACGCCTCCTTAACCTTTTCTTCCACTAGCTTCGAATCAGTTATTAGCTCGATTTCCACTCGGTCAACAATAGAAGAAAAATCATTCTTGAACTTGGCGAGCAAAAGTTCGCCGTAGTGGTAAATCTGAAATCCTTTGGACGCTGCTTTATTACTGATACGTAGCCAGCAATTATCCCTCTGCGCAGTATGCCAGAGCCCCTCACCCAAGTTTATAAAATTATGGATGCGGCGTTCGAGCACGCCCTCAAAAATCTCCTGCATCTTATGTCCAAAGATCTTCACGATTATCCCCAGGGGGAGACAGCCGCCTTCCTCCACCTCATCGATCTCCGGGCCGATAACCTCAATCTTCCCATCCTCGATCTCTTTTCCGCTAACCATTTTTACCAGCTCAAAAGCCGTGGTACGGCCACCGCCAAACTCAATACGCAGATCACTTTTACGGATTATTTCGCCTTCGAAAACGGAGGAAACATTTATTGGCACAGGTATATCAACAATCTTTAGTTTAATACCGCGAACTTCCATCGCCACTGTGACGAGATCATCACCCAGATGAGAAAGGTACCAATTTGGAATCTGTTCGCCTCCCAAAAGCTCTTGATCGGTAATCACAGGGGAACCTAGGAATATAGCTGCCAAATGCGCTGCTGACTGTATGTCGTCAATTTTACCGAGGTGTAGGACAAAAGCGCGGACGCGTCGCCGTACATAGTCACGGACATCCTGCCTGTTCCCGGGTTCGATACCGCCAAAAGCTAACCCGGTACGCAAGCAAAAGTCCATAGCATGAATCACCTGCGTAAACCTCCTGAAGGGAAAAGTAATAAAATCAGCTCCAAGTTTCAGGTTGGCCTCCATAGCTTGCTCTGCAATTTCATTGCTCAAAAAAATCATAAAACCCTTGTCTTGTAAATCCTGGACAATCTTTTTCAAAACCTCCAGTGTTTTTGCCCTGCCCATAATTACCGCAAATCCGGGAATTGTCCAGTCCACGAGTAAGATGCCATAACGACGAACAAACGAATCCCCGAGGAAACTGCTCCAGGGGGCCGCATACGATTTTGTCCCGTTTAAGTAACGCAGAGACTCAATAATCTCTGCGGCATAAGCTGTTGCCTCACCATGCAACCGAGCCTGATAAAAACTGAAATCCTCTTTTATCTGATCGCGCATACGGTTAAGGATCGGCACCAGTTCTCCTAATTTCGTTATCTTCTCCCCACTCAAAGCGAAGATAGCCGGCAGGTAAAACTCTGTGTCAGGGTAGCCGACAAAGTAATCCGCACCGTAACGGCAAATTGACCGGTTCAGCATTTTTTTTGCATAACTGACAGCGGTCAGTGCCCCACAATAAACCTTTTTGAACAGTTTTAGCGGTGGACTCAGCTCATTCACAGCACCTGAATAAATCTCTTCAAAAGATTCTTTCCATTCTCTTGCCAGAACACCCCGGGGAACGCTTCCAGTCATAATCGTCATCCTTTACTACATAGATGATAAGATTATTATTATATTAGACTAATCAAAAAAAAAATTAAAGCCTTAATGAACACTTAAAACGCTTGCTGAACAAAAAATAGGTTTCTTTGTTCGCTAAGACATAAAGGCACTTCAACCTAGTGAAAAAAAGAATTGAGTCCCTCTTCAGGGGCTCAATTCTTTTTACTGCTTTTAGTTTTCCTTCACACCATCAATCTCAGCGTCTTTTCCTTCTTTGCGAAAAACAAACTTATCTTTTTCTATATCAACTATTATTGTATCACCGGAACGGAACTCTCCTTTGAGCATCTCTTCCGAGATGACCTCTTCAAGGCGCTTTTGAATCACTCTGCGCAAGGGTCGAGCACCGTAAGCCGGATCATACCCTTCTTCGGCCAGTTTCTGTTTAGCAGCGTCGGTAACCCTCATCTGCAGACCATGCTCTTTCAGACGCTGTTCAACCTCTTTGAGCATAATGTCGACAATAGATTTGAGATGATCTTTATTTAGGGCATGGAAAACAATCAACTCGTCCAGACGGTTAAGAAATTCGGGCCGGAAGGTCCGCTTCAGTTCATCCATGATTCTTTCTTTCATATTCTCATAGCTGCTTTCTTCATCGTCCGGCCGGAAGCCAAGGGAAGTCTGTTTCTTAAGGAAATTTGCGCCGACATTAGAGGTCATAATCACTACCGTATTCCGAAAATCAACGGTGCGCCCTTTACCATCAGTCAACCGCCCATCTTCCAATATTTGAAGAAGTATATTAAATATATCAGGATGCGCTTTTTCAATTTCGTCTAACAAAATCACAGAATAGGGACGCCGGCGCACTTTTTCCGTAAGCTGACCGCCTTCTTCATGCCCTACATAACCAGGAGGCGAGCCGATCAACCGAGCGACGGTGTGTTTCTCCATATATTCGGACATATCCAGCCGGATCATAGCCTCTTCGTCTCCGAAAAGGGTCTCAGCTAGGGCCTTGGCCAGTTCTGTTTTCCCTACTCCTGTCGGGCCAAGGAAAATAAAAGATCCAACGGGACGTTTGGGGTCTTTTAGTCCTGCCCGAGCACGACGGATGGCCTTGGAAACAGCATGAATCGCCTCATCCTGACCGACAACACGCTCGTGCAGTATTGCTTCCATATTTAGCAACCTCTCGCTCTCTTCCTGGGCTAGCTTCTTAACTGGAATGCCGGTCCAGCTGGCAACAATCTGTGCCACATCTTCTTCTGTGACTTCAGCGCTATCAGAAGCGACCTTTTCCTTTTCCCATTTCTTCTTCATTTCCTGGATCTTTTCTTTGAGTTTCTGCTCTTTATCACGCAATTCAGCTGCCTTCTCAAACTCCTGGCTGCGGACTGACGACTCTTTTTCATTTCGCAGAGTTTCCAATTGATCTTCTAACTCTTTTAAGTCTGGCGGAGCGGTATAATTACGGATGCGAACCCTTGAACCGGCCTCATCAATAAGGTCAATCGCTTTATCCGGAAGGTAACGATCCGTTATATGGCGATCGGATAGACGAACCGCCGCTTCCAAAGCCTCATCAGTAATTTTGACTCGATGATGCGCCTCGTAGCGGTCACGCAGGCCTTTAAGAATTTCTAAAGTTTCTTCCTTTGTCGGCTCCCCGACAACAATCGGCTGGAAACGACGCTCTAAGGCCGGATCACGTTCTACATGTTTACGATACTCGTCTAAAGTCGTTGCCCCGATGCACTGCAACTCGCCTCGGGCCAAAGCAGGCTTCAGAATATTTGAAGCATCAATAGCGCCTTCTGCCGCACCAGCACCAATAAGCGTATGCAACTCATCAATAAAGACAATCACGTTCCCCGCCTGGCGAAGCTCCTGCATTAATTTACGCAAGCGCTCCTCAAATTCGCCCCGGTATTTGGTTCCAGCAACAATAGCGGCCAGCTCCAGGGTTACAACTCGCTTGTCACGAAGAATTTCTGGAACATCACCTTCATTGATCTTATGCGCTAGGCCCTCAGCAATCGCTGTCTTCCCTACCCCCGGCTCACCAATCAGACAGGGGTTGTTTTTTGTGCGCCGGCTGAGTATCTGGATCACCCGTTCGATCTCCCGATCGCGGCCAATTACCGGATCGAGTTTCCCTTCCCGGGAAAGTTTAGTAAGATCGCGTCCAAATGCATCAACGGTAGGAGTTTGTGGGCTGGTTTTTTGTGCACGCCCTTCACTGCCCCCTGAACCGCCAAGTAGCTGGATCACTTCCTTTCGCGCATTCTTTACATCAATTCCCAGATTGGAAAGAACCTGCGCGGCTATGCCCTCTCCTTCACGCAATAGCCCGAGTAAAATATGTTCTGTGCCAACATAATTATGGCCCAAATTTTGGCCTTCCTCGATAGCCAACTCGATCACTCTTTTTGCTCGCGGCGTATAACTTATGGCATGCGAAGGCTTATCGCCCTTCCCGATTATTTTCTCCACTTCCTGCCGCACTTTAGAAAGATCGATACCCATATTTTGTAAAGCACGCGCTGCTATTCCGGAACCTTCCCGGACAAGACCTAAGAGCAGATGTTCCGTACCGATAAAATTGCTATTCAAACGACGTGCCTCTTCCTGGGCTAACACTAGTACCCGTTGAGCCCTTTCAGTAAACCTACCAAACATAAACATATGCTTCACCTCTCTTTATTTTCCTTTGTAATTGGGTTTTTAATCGTTTTTTTGATCCTTATTTTCCCCCACTAACAGCAGCAATACGCCGGCGAATCTGTACAGCCCGCTCAACATCCCGCTCCCGCGGAGGAAGTTCTTTTTTGCTAATATACTGTAGACATGCTGGTCTGATAATAACCATCAGCTCATTTACCATACGCCTGTTCAGCTCAGTAACTAAACCAAGGTCAAGGCCGAGACGCAGATCACTTAATAGGCGCATCGCCTCTGCGGAAGTGATCAGACGTGCATACTTAAGAATACCAAGAGCACGAAAAACACGATCAGCTAGCTTCTCTCGCCCTTCATTAAGCAAACTCTGGCGCGCCTGCTCCTCCTGTTTGATTATCTGGCGTGTAACCCCATAAATGTTGCGGATAATCTCCCCTTCACTCTGCCCGAGGGTCACCTGGTTTGAAATTTGCAACAGGTTCCCGACCATCTCCGTCCCTTCACCATAAAGACCGCGCACGGCCAGGCCAACTTTGGGGATCGCCGTAAGTATGCGATCTATTTGTTTTGTAAGTACCAGCCCCGGCAGATGCAGCATCACAGAGGCACGCATACCGGTCCCCACATTCGTAGGGCAGGTGGTAAGATAGCCATAACGCTCATCTACAGCGTAATCGATCACAGACTCCAGTTTATCATCGTATTCATTAATCAGTTTCAAGGCCTGCTCAAGCTGCAAACCAGGAAGAAGTGACTGCAGGCGCAGGTGATCCTCTTCATTAATCATAATACTTACAGACTCGTCCTTACGTAGCAGGACAGCGCCGTTATTTGTTTGCTTAGCCAATAAAGGGCTGATCAAATGCTTTTCCACTAGAACCTTCCGCTCTAGCGACGAAATCTCGTGCATCTTAATAAAACGAAAATCCTTGTACTTGTCGCCACCCTTAGAAGCTGCTCTAGTCACTATGTCAAGTACTTCTTGCGTTTGCGAATCTGAAGCTAGGTAGGGGAAAGGCACTTTTTTAATATTACGCGCAAGACGAACACGACTACTAAGCACGATTTCAGCTTCCGGCCCGGAATCCTCCATCCATTTACTAAAAAAGTGCTCCATACTATCCATCACTTTTCCCTTTTCCAAGTTTTTTTTCCAGCTTGCGGATCTCATCGCGTAAGAGAGCTGCTTTTTCAAATTCTTCCCTATCTACATGCTGCTGCAGCTCTTTTCTCAACCGCTCCAGCTCTCTCTGCAGACGCATAGTGCCTCCTACACGTCGGGGAACTTTCCCGGAATGTGTCTGGCTGCCATGTATACGCTTCATTAAAGACTCTAGACGGCTATCAAAGCTATTATAGCATTCGCTACAGCCGAAACGGCCGATCTGCCCAAACTGTGCAAAAGTCAATCCGCAATTCGGACACTGCAGCTTCCTCGGATAGCCAACACCGGGAGCCCCACCCACATTCTCAAAATTTAATATCCCAGTAAGCAAATCTTGAATGGAAAATTTAGGTTCAAAATCAAAGGAGAGGTCTAAATCACTTTTTCCCTGCACACAGACCTCACAAAGATGCATCTCTGTTTTATATCCATTAATAATTTTCGTCAAGTAAACAGTAGCTTTGCGCTTCTGACATTCCTGACAAAGCATAAAGGCAGCACCCCCTTGAATCAAAAATAATTAACGTATTAGCTTTTTGTCTATCTTTGACCTTTAACAATAGATTGTCTTACTTTTTTAAAATAGCAATCAGCATTTTTTTTAATAACTTGGCTCTAATCGCCCCTTCCCTCTCATCAATAGCCTCGATAGCGGCTTCAGCCATTCTTGCCTCCCGTAGAGAAAGAATTCTTTCCTCATAAAGACGTTGAAGGAGATCCCTTGATTCTTTAATACCCATTCTTTCATTGATTGCCTCCTCTAATAACGGAAACAAGGAAGCGGATTTAGGGAAATGAACACGTGTTATGCGTACATAACCGCGCCCGCCTCTCCTACTCTCCACGAGATATCCTTTGTCAAGCGTAAAGCGAGTGGCCAGGACATAATTGATTTGAGAAGGAACGCAGTCAAATTTTTCAGCAAGTTCATTGCGTTGAATATTAATCGTTCTAGAACTACTTAGAGCAATGAGTTTTTTCAAGTACTCTTCAATATCTGTCTCTT
>JAAZDR010000076.1 GCA_012512705.1 Bacillota bacterium | reverse complement strand
TTTAAAATTGCATTAACCGCCAGCAACGATCTCAAAAAAGACAACCTCATCTCCTGCAGATAGCTTTTGCTCTAATTTGGCCGTCTTTTTGTTTACCATTAACGCAACTTTTAGTCTTCCTTGACGATCAAGAATAGCTTCCCGGATGCCGGTGGAAGGATTTTTTTGTTCAAGATGTTCTATAAGTTCCATGATTGTTGTCCCGTCTGACACTTCAACTTCCATTTTGTTGTTGTCCATTAGCTGTTCCAATGCAAGTAAAAGCTTTACAATTACTTTCACCCTCCTTAACCCCCTTCAGCATCTTTATTATTCCTAAAATGATTCGTGATAATATTAAATGGCATGATCTTCCCCTCTAACTGACTGCCCTGTGAATATAACAAGCCACATGTTGGATGTTTGCCCCAGCGTGGTACGGTGGCCGAACCAGGATTGAGCATCAAAATCCCGTC
Source organism: Bacillota bacterium (assembly GCA_012512705.1). Lineage (GTDB taxonomy): Bacteria > Bacillota > Dethiobacteria > DTU022 > JAAZDR01 > JAAZDR01. The sequence goes on along the minus strand of JAAZDR010000076.1, from coordinate 2,266 downwards.
AACGAACTCGTTTACGGGCTGATGGCTATGTCCAAAGACAATGCAGTGCAGGGAATCATTACTAAAGAGCTCTCTCACTCTCTCAGCTGTCCTGTTGCGGGAACCGTAGTCGTGCGCGTTAAACCAATCTTAAAGCCATTCAGCGCAAGTATTTTTTTCAACCCTAACTTCTATTTCAGCTGATAACTATCGGTATTGCCAGCCACAGCTTCAATAGGCGCTAGCGTCTTGAGCTCTTCCAAAACAGATTCATCAGCGATGTCGCCGGCATGTAAGATCATGTCAACGTCTGCAAAAATTTCATATATGCGTGATGGCAGAGCGCGGGCCCGGGTTGGTATGTGGGTGTCTGACAGAACACCGACTTTCATCTTATAACCCCCAACAGACTAACTTATTCACCCTGCAACAGCCATGGCGGCAGCTCTGCAAGCTTTTTCCCATAAAACTTGCAGCCGAAATAACGGCATTTCTCACAGTTGCCTTTTAAGGGCTTTACTGCTGGTTCGCCCTTGATCGACTCAATAAGTTCTATTGCTTTTTGTACATTTTCTTCTGGGCCTTCGATAACAAGAACAACTGATCCTTCGGAGCCGCCAATTCCTCCTGCCGCAACCTGAGTTGCTTTCACGTCAGCCAAAATCTTCAGCGCATCGATCTCGGTAACAGGCAGAGTGTTTGTGAGGCAATAGATACCAAAATCTGCTCCTAATGAATAGTCCATAGTACGCGAACCGGTAACCTTTGCCGCTTCTTTAACAGAAGGAATCATCTTTTCCAGCCCTACAGGTATAATATATTTAAGTCCCGTTGAAGTAACAGTACCAATGGTTTGTGCAACAGTACCGCCATCAAAACCAGCGGTAATTACCCCCACATTCCCTTCAGGATCAATACAATTAGCTCCTTTAATCACCACTGTCTCTTTATGAAAATCCTGTAGAGCTTCCGGAATAGTCTTTTTAACAACCTCACCTTTATATAGGATAACAGGTAACTTTTCGTCGCGATCATCAGGATTGGTAACGCAGAGCAGCCCCCCCGTATTTGTCCCTACTGTAAAACGACGTGGATCAATGCTTTTATCACCAGTTAATTCCTGGGACACGTAAGCGTTAGTTGTTCCGCCGGCAATAATAATATATCCTTTTTCTTTAGCAAGAAGTACTTCTTCCTTTTGGGCGACGCCTTTAGCAATTAACCTTCTCGATTCCGCAGAAGTTAGAGTAAAAACAGCTTTCAAACCAATCTCTCCTCTCGCCACCTTATAGTATCCCTATTTGTATATTCTATTTTAGATTTTGAAATTCCTTCATCATTAACTATAATCGGCCTTTGGATCACATCACAGCAAAATATCAAAAGAAGCCTTTCTTACAATATTTTTAGAAAGGCTTCTCACCCTTATCATCTACCAAGCTGTCCAGCCACCATCGACAAGAATACTGCTGCCGGTAACTAGGTTAGCGCTGTCGGACGCAAGGTAGAAAACTGCCCCAACCACATCATCTGGCGTACCAATCTTACCCATCGGACTACTTCTAATTACTGCTTCTTTAAACTCTTTGTTTTCAAACATAGGCTCTGTCAACGGTGTTTTAATGAAGGTAGGGGCGACACAGTTTACCTGAATATTGTGCTCAGCCCATTCTACGGCTAAAACTTTGGTGAGCTGGGTAACCCCACCTTTACTAGCACAATAAGCACCCCGATCATACCAGCCGATAAATGCCATCTGCGAAGTAAGATTAATGATTTTACCGGCCTTTTTAGGGATCATTTTCTTTGCTACAGCTTGCGATGTAAATGCAGTACCTTTTAAGTTAATGTTAATGATCCTATCCCACTCTTCCTCAGTAATATCAATCATTCTCGTCAATTTATTTACCCCAGCACAATTGACAAGGATATCTATACGGTCACCGCTCCAAGCTGCCACCTTGTCTACCATTTCATAGATCTGGCTAACGTTGCTAACGTCACATGTCGTTGTAAAACAGTCACCACCCATAGCCTTGATCTCTTTTTCAAGGGCTTCAAGATCACTTGCTGTTCTGCTTACCCCGGCAACACGCGCCCCTGTCTCGGCAAAGGCAAGGGCTATGCCTTTACCAATCCCTTTGCCGGCACCGGTTACTAGAGCAACTTTACCAGAAAAATCAACTTTTACTTTTGACATTATAATCACCTGCTTTCTATAAAATTAAAATATCTTAAAAATATTGGCTAGCACTCAGATGTCAGTTGAGCGGGCAAGGCATAAGAT
>JAAZDR010000075.1 GCA_012512705.1 Bacillota bacterium | reverse complement strand
TTTCGGCAGAGAAGAAGGAGATCCTTTAGGAGATTCTCTTTCTTGTTAGGGGAAGACTCTAAATATTTTATTGCTATACATGAGCAAGAAAATATTACAAACATAAAATTTAAGAGTGGAAAACACCTCATCGTTGGCAGGAACATTGAGGTGGACAGCGGTAAAAAAACAAAATTAAGCGCCAACCTGCCGAATGCTGAAGTGTTTGTTTTTATTAGAGGATCTATGATATGGTGAAGCGAACTAATTACAAGTTTAAACTATGCCAATATAAGTTCTTCTACTTAAAATTTTATTGGAGGAAATCTCTTGGAAATAATAGTAGTTAAGATTTTAGTTTCGATCGGTATTGTTGTTATCCTTGCTGAATTATCAAAAAGAGTAAACCCGGTGCTGGCAGGCCTGCTGACAGGACTGCCACTTGGAACAGGGCTCTCGGTCTATTTTATTGCTTATGAACAGGGGATCGATTTTATGCTTGAGGGGATCCCGTGGGGGATTGCAGGGCTTTCAGCGGTGGTTGTCTTCTATCTGACGTATTATATTAGCGGGAAGTTTTCAAAAAAAATGGGTAATATCTTTTCCACTTTTTGTACGTCTTTTTGCGGGATTTTTTCTTTTTTCCTTGTGAGCTATCTACTGCAGAAGTTGGAAATCAGCCTTACAAGGGCAGTAATTTTGTTTTTAGTTGTCTTTATTTTTAATCTCCGGATAATTAATATACTTTATGATGGGGAAGGTATAACAGCTCAGAAAACGAAAAGCACTTTTGGGCAGCTCTTGCTCAGGGGTGCTATAATTGCTTTCATAATTGTGTTGATTACAGGGGCAGCTTCTATCGTTGGCAGTGAATGGGCTGGAATTTTGAGCTCTTTTCCCTCCGCGCTGTTTGCCTTGCTTTTAGTTTTACAATATGAGGGTGGAATCCGCTACTATCCCTCAGTCATCTACGGTTTTGCTTACGGTATAAGTACGCTGATGGTCTTTTATATCCTGTGTTTTTTTATGCTGCCTCTTTTTGGCCTAAACTGGGCATATCTGTTGATTTATCTATTGTGCGGTCTTTATCTTTTTTGGTTCAATAAAGTAAGAAGGTGCCTTCGCAAGCAACACGATCACCTCAAATTTTTTAAATTGGGAAGCCGTGGTTGAAAAATTTTTAAGGAGGATGAAGGGAAATGAAGATTTCTTTAGGAGCAAAGGCATTTGCTTATCCGACTCCAGTATTTGTTATCGGCTCATATGATGAAAAGGGGAAAGCTAACGCAATGGTGGCGGCATGGGGCGGCATCTGCAGCTCTGATCCGGTTTGTATTACTGTTTCTGTTCGGGAGGCGAGGCAGACCTATAAAAATATCTGTCTGAAAAAAGCCTTTACTGTCAGCATCCCGAATGAGGACAATCTGAAAGAGGCAGATTACTTTGGTATCTATTCCGGGAAAAATACAGATAAATTTGCGGAAACCGGTTTAACTCCTATTAAAAGCGATCTCGTTGATGCGCCTTATATTAAAGAGTTTCCGCTTATTATTGAATGCAAGCTCATAAAAACAGTGGAGCTAGGTGTTCATACACAATTCATCGGTGAAGTTGTTGATATAAAATGTGATCGGGAAGTAACAGGTGATAACGGACTGCCTGAGATAGAGAAAGTAAGGCCGGTAACTTATGATCCGGTACTTAAGCGTTACTACGGGATCGGCAGGTATCTTGGCAAAGCGTTTTCGATCGGGAAAAAAGATTAATGTTAAAAGTTTGCTTTTGCTAGCGGAGGAGAAGAGGAAGAGTGGGCTATATAATTAGAGAAATGCGTTTTGAAGATTGGCAGCAGGTTAAAGAGATTTATAGACAGGGGATCGAAACTGGGATTTCAACGTTTGAGAGCGAGGTTCCCTCCTGGCAGGAATGGGATGCTGCTCATATCCGCTCCTGTCGGCTTGTAGCTTGCAGGGATGGTGAAATTCTTGGCTGGGCAGCCTTAAGTCCGGTTTCCTCAAGAGCTGTTTTTTCCGGTGTGGCGGAGGTGAGCATCTATGTAGGTGCAGAATACCGGGGGCAGGGGTTCGGAAAAGCCCTATTAACAAAAATAATAGCCTGCTCGGAGAATGAAGGTTACTGGACGCTGCAGGCAGAAATTTTTGCTGAAAATAAAGCGAGTATGGAACTGCATAAGCGGTGCGGTTTTCGTGTGGTAGGTGTGCGGGAAAAAATTGGCCGTATGAAAAATGGGGAGTGGCGGGATCTAACCATCTTAGAGCGTCGCTCTAAAAAGATAACCGCGGGAATGCCCCTGGCAAAGAATTTAAACAGAGGCTTTTTCGTCATAAACGATAAGGAGTGAGAGAAAATGACTATATCAAAAGAAGAGTTGCGACGTGCATCCGTGGATGCACGGCTGAAGCTTACAGTAGAAGAGGAAGAGAGGTTGCTAACAGATGTGAATAAAATAATTCAACAAGCAAAATCTTTAATAAATTTAGATCTGCAGGAAGTCAAGCCTACTTTTTACGGGTCAGAACAGAAAAATTTTCTGCGCGAAGATATTGAAGGGATATCCTTGAAAAATGATGAGGCGCTCGCCAATGCTCCTGAGTCTGATCAGTTTTATTTCCGTGTGCCAAAAATTGTGGAAGAGTAAAGTTAATAATAATTAGAGGTGGTGTTGATAAAAATGGCCTACGAACATTTAGAGGAGCTCGGCAAGGTTGTAGTAGAGCGCTGTAGAAACATAGATAAAGAATCTGGAGTATTTGTCTCCTTTGATGCTGATCTCATTGCTGAGGATATGAAACTTTTTGAAGAGAAACTTGAGCAGGGAGAAGAACTTCCTCTAGCTGGATTGTCATTTGTTCTGGCAGATAATATTTCCACGGCAGGGATAAGGACTACGTGTGGTTCAAAGATGCTCGCCTCTTATCAACCGCTTTTTGATGCAGAAGCTGTTTCCCGCTTGAAGGATAACGGTGCCCTTTTGGCCGGGAAGACAACTGTAGATGAATTTGGTTTTGGGGTATCTTCCGTTAAAAGCGGTGCTGCCAAAGCAGTTTCTGCGGGGGCGGTAAACTTTGCCCTTTCTGTTGATACTGTCGGCGAGCTAAGGCAAGCAGCCTCTATTCATGGTATTGCTGCCATCAAACCTACATACGGGCGGATTCCAAGGAAGGGAGTGGTTGGCTATGCCGCCTCCCTTGAGGTTCTTGGGATAATGGCGAAAAAGGTTACTGAACTAGCCGTGATTTTAAAATATATCGCTGGTCACCTTCCAGCTGATCCAACATCTTTAATAGGTGAAGTCCCCGATTATCCTTCTTTGCTTGAGGAAGGGCCTGCTGAATTTAAGATTGCTGTGCCTGCTGATTGGTCAGAGGCAAGGGGCATAGATGAGCCGACAAAAAAGATTTTTGGAACACAACTGAAGTTGCTTGATGAATACGGTTTTAGAATAGAATTAGTTCCGTTTTCGTACTTTTACCATTCTTTTTTGGTTGCTCAATTTATAAGCGCTGTGGAGGCTTTTTCTGATCTCGCCAACTACGATGGAGTTCGTTTTGGATATAGAGATGGGGCCAAACATCTCCAGGAGATGTTTATAAACAGCCGTAGCAAAGGTATGAGTAACAGACTTAAAAGGTTCCTCGTTTTTGGGGCCTTAGTTTCTAGCAAAAAATATTTCAACCGCTGTTATCTGCAGGCGCAAAAAATGCGCACTTTAATTAAGGAAGAACTTAAAACCCGTTTAAAAAAGTACGATTTTATTTTTACACCAACAGTGCCTTTTACTAACGCAAAAACGCATGATGCGTATCATGATTCCCTTTTGAACCCGGCCAGCTATTATACAGCCGCGGCAAATCTTGCCGGCCTTCCTGCTTTAACTATTCCTATTGCTCATTCGGAGGTACACATGCCGGGCCTGCATTTCATTGGCAGCGATGAGACCGGGCTCTTGCAAGCAGCATTACGGTTGGAAAAAGAATATTTATAAGCGGGGGTGTTAGTCCTTGTCCGAATTTGAAACAATTATTGGCCTAGAAGTGCATGTGGAACTGCTAACGAAGACAAAGCTTTTTTGCAGTTGTAGTACTGCTTTTGGGGCGGAGCCCAATACACAGGTTTGTCCGATCTGTTTAGGGTTGCCAGGGGAGATTATCCCTGTATTGAACCGGAAGGCACTGGAGTATGCTATTAAAGCGGCGTTGGCGCTTAACTGCGATATAACAGATGTCATTGATTTTGACCGCAAGAACTATTTTTATGCTGACCTCCCTAAAGGTTATCAGCGTTCACAATTTTTTAACCCTATGGGAACCAATGGCTATGTGGAGATAGAGGTCGGCGGTAGTACGAAGAGAATTGGCATCAAACAACTGCACCTAGAGGAGGATGCAGGGAAACTTCTGCACACAGGAGATGATATCATCACTTCACCTTTCAGCCTTGTAGATTTTAACCGTGCCGGTGTCCCGCTAATAGAAATTGTAACTGAGCCTGATATCCGCTCTGCAGAAGAAGCGAGGCTGTTTTTGCAGGAACTGCGTAATATTTTACGCTATATCGCAATCTCGGATTGTAAGCTGGAAGAGGGATCAATGCGGGCAGATGCGAATGTTAGTCTGCGTCCCCTGGGCAGCAACAAGTTTGGCAATAAGACGGAGCTTAAAAACATGAATTCTTTTCGCTCTGTGTTTAACGGAATTGAGTATGAAGTAAAAAGACAGAGCAAAATACTCCGTGAGGGCGGCGAAGTTTTACCGGAAACAAGACACTGGGATGAAGATAAAGGGGTAACAAAAGGGATGCGTAGCAAGTTTGCTTCCGCTGACTACCGCTGTTTCCCGGATGCAAATTTTTTGCCTTACGAACTGAGCACTGATTGGATTGAAAAGCTAAAGGACTCGCTTCCAGAACTGCCGCTGGCAAGGCGTCGTCGCCTTATGGATGAGTATGGTCTGCCCGCCTACGATGCAGAGGTCCTTACTAGCTCTCGTGAGCTTGCTGATTATTATGACGCAACCCTGCGCTTTTCCCCTGCTCCGAAAGTAGTAAGCAATTGGGTAATGGGTGAAATTTTGCGCTTGCTCAAGGCAGCGGAGATTGAAATCACAGAGTGTAAGATCACTCCTGAAAATTTGGCAGAACTTTTGCGTCTTATTGAAAAGGGGGAGATTAGCGGCAAGATAGCTAAAGAAGTTTTGGAAGAGATGTCTACTACCGGGGAAAAGGCTGAATCTATCGTGCAAAGGAAGGGTTTGGCCCAAATTTCAGACGAAGATACTTTGCGTAAACTAGCGATTGAAGTTATCGCTGCTAATCCCCGATCAGTCGAGGATTACCGTAGCGGTAAAAAGAAAGCAATCGGTTTTCTCGTCGGTCAGATAATGAGAAAAACTAAGGGCAAAGCAAACCCACAGCTTGTGAACAAAGTCTTAGAAGAAGAGTTAAACAAATAATCAACTGATTTTTTACTCTCAGCGAGGAGCGGACAAACTATTACGCTCCTCGCTCTTATTACACTCTCTATTTTAGCTAAAGAGTTTTTTCATCAATGAGTACATATTTCTGCCCGTCTGACGACAGGACTCAAGAACGAGCGAGTCTTCCTCTGCCCCTTTATTCCAGCGAATAGTGCCATTTTTATAACCGGCAAAAAGCGTACCCATGGAGCCGGCGCTGATCAATGGCCGCTCGGGATCGCGGTCATCGACTACGTGCAATCCGTGTGTTTTGAGAAAGTTTTCCATTATCAGCAGGCATAGCTCCTGACCCCCGTTACGTAGTCCAGCATAAGTGAGTGCAGCGCCGACTTTGCCAGCAAGACTGTTTTTCGTCATATGCAGCCAACGGGTGCGATCCATAAAATTTTTCATTAAGCCAGTAACATTAGCCCAGTAGACAGGAGAACCGAGGATCAGCGCATCGCACTCTAAAAGTTTTTCTACTATCTGCGCCATCTGATCGTCTTTTATGCTGCATTGTGCATGGCGCAAGCATCTGTTACAAGCGCTGCAGGGCTTTATAAAATAATCAGCAAGCTCGATTAGTTCTGTTTCCACTCCGTTCTTTTGCAGCTCCTCCAGGGTTACACGTAGTAGTGTAGCGGTGTTTTTCCCTTTACGGTGGCTTCCATTGATCGCTAGCGCTTTCAATAATACACACCCCATTTCTATATTAAATGTTTCATTAAAAAATTAGTTGGATTCAGTCTGATTTTATGAGGAATAACGATAATTGTCAATTTAGACACAACCTTGCAAAATTCCTCAGCGTAAGATATCTTAAAATTAATTCTGTTAATGCAGGAGGTTGGCTGATGATTAAAGGTATAGGGATAGATCTTGTAGAGCTGGCTCGTATTGAGCGGGTCTACCGAAGGTTTCCACAAAAGTTTTTGGCACGCATATTTACTAGTAAAGAAAGAGAGGAGCTTTTCCGGCGCCAGAATTTGATTCCTGCTCTAGCCGCGCGGTTTGCAGCTAAGGAAGCAGTTGTTAAAGCTCTCGGTTCCGGAATCGGCGCTGTCAGCTGGCAGGATATCGAGTTGCTACGCGAGGAAAACACAGCTCCTTCGGTTAATCTTTATGGTACTGCGAAGGAATTCGCAATTCGCTTCGGGATTGATGGTCTTAAAGTATCATGGTCGCATGGCCGGAATTATGCCGTTGCCCAAGCAGTTGCTTATGGAGTATTTTGAAATTTAGTCTTGACAAATAACTAATGATCTGCTATTTTATAAAAACCTAGTGATTTAATCAGAATTGTTGCGGTAACA
>JAAZDR010000008.1 GCA_012512705.1 Bacillota bacterium | reverse complement strand
GCCTCTTCGATAATGCATACCTTCGTCCCTTTTTCCCGAGGCAGGTAATAGAGCTTCTCTTTCAACGCGCGCACCTGACTGATCTTTATATTCTTTCCTTCAGGGCGCAGCTGAAAAAGATCAGCATAATTACCGCTTTCTATAAGTGTACAGCTCTTGCAACTCCCGCAAGGGGCAGGCTCATTTGCACAATTAACTTTTTTTGCTAGCCACATAGCAAGTGCTTTTTTTACACTCGCTGAAGGGCCACTGAAAAGCACAGCATGTCCCAACCTTCCTTGAGTTAAAGACCTGTGCAAAAACTCAATAATTTTTTCCTGACCGGTAATAATGCCGACAGACATAACTTCCCCCTGTATAATACATAGTGAAAATAATATTACAGAAGTTCTTTTTTTTCCAGAAGTTCTTTCACAAAAACCCAACTCTTCTCTAAAAGCAAAACTGCCGGTAGAGAAGCATCGAGTAATTTAATCCGTACCGGATTAGCAGCAGCGAGCTTGAGATAGCCCTCGCGCACTCGATAATGAAAATCTTCGGGGCGGTTCTCGATCCGGTCGCTAACTTCACTTTTTTGGTCTATATTACCTCTCCGCTGCCGTGCCTCCTGCGGTGCGAGATCAAACAGCAGGGTTAGATCCGGAGAAAGCTTTTCTGTAGCTCCAGCATTTACCTTTTTTATATAATTAAGATCACCACCACATCCATAGCCTTGATAAGCAAGGCTGGAATCAATAAAGCGATCGCATAGAACAATCTTACCCGCCTCAAGAGCAGGGCGAAGCAGTTCTTTATAAAGCTGGGCACGGGCAGCAGCATAGAGTAAGATCTCGGTCTCTAACGCCATCTCTTCCTCACGCATTTTTAACAAAAGCTGACGCACCTCTTCGCCGATCGCTGTTCCTCCTGGCTCCCTAGTAACAATACAGGTAAGCCCTGTCTCTCTAAGCCTCTGCTCCAGTAAGCGGTGCTGTGTGCTTTTCCCGACCCCATCAATTCCCTCAAGAGTGATCAAAACACCCTTCATCCTCACCGTTCCTCCGCTCTAAGATTCTTTAAGGACACAAATTTTCCCCGAATTGATTCCCGGAGCCCCTTGTAGGTGAAGACCTCTAGCAATAGCCTCCTCAATCGCCGCAACTATATCAGCAGTAACTACTTCACCAGGAAGAAGTATTGGTATCCCCGGAGGGAAAGGGATGACCGCTTCTTTTGCTATTTTCTCTCTCGCTTCCTGAAGAGGCACACGGACAGAGGGCGAATAAAAAGCCTGACGGGGGGTAAGCTGAAGCGGTGGTATCGGAAGCGCAGCAAACAAGCCTCTGTCATCAACCGCAGGCATGCCTTTGCTTGCCTGCTTGCAGCCGAATTTCTTGAAAGCATTGGCAACCCCCCGCACCAACCTGTCAAGGTCTTCCTTTGTAGCCCACGGACTGATAATACACAGAATGCTGTTAAGGGTCTCCATCTCTACATCTATCCCTTGGTGCCGCAAGTAGCGGGCGAGGGCAAAGCCTTCGCCAAAAATCGTCAAGCGTAACGGATCAAGGGCAAACCCGGCATCAGGCGGCAACATCCCTTCGTCAAACAGTTTTAGGCCGCTGACACTCCCCAGTTTCTCTCTTGCCTCCTCCACCAGCGGAAGAAGGGAGTCCAACCTCTGTCGCCCCCGAAGGGCCCAATCACGGCGCACAAGATCAAGAGAGAGCATTAGCGGGTACGAAGGGCTGCTTGTCTGTAGCTGCTGCAGAACAAAAAGCACCTCCTCTGGAGAAGGCTTATTTCCCAGATGCAAGTAAGCACCGGGAGTAAGCGCTCCGAGAGTCTTATGTGCACTTTGTACCCAGATATCGGCCCGACAGTGCGCTGCCCCCGTCGGAAAGTGTGGGTGAAAAGAGAAATGTGCTCCATGCGCTTCGTCAACAATTAAAAACATCTCCTGCCGACTGGCCAGTTCCCGTATGCCGTGCAGGTCAACAGCAACACCTTCATAGTTGGGACTGGTAACAAGAATCGCCCGCGATTCAGGATGCCGAACAACAGCCTCCTCCAGTGCGGAAACAGTCACATTCAAGGGAAAATCTCCGTCAAGAACTTCTACCGGGACATAGACAGGACGGGCACCGCTGTGAATAAGCCCGGCCATGACCGCACGGTGCGCGTTGCGAGGGAGAATAATCTTTTCCCCTTCACTGCAGGTAGCCATAATCGCGGCAATAATGCCACTGGTAGAACCGTTGACTAAAAAAAACGTATGCTGCGCTCCAAAGCAAGCGGCAGCCAAAGCCTGTGCTTCGGCTATTATTCCTGTTGGTGCATGAAGATCATCCAGACTCGGCAGTTCCGTGAGGTCATAAGCAAAAATCTCCCAGGAACAAAGTTCTTCGGGCACAGCCTTACCACCGTGTGCCGGTATATGAAAAGATGAAGGTTTTCTTTCTATATGGCGCCTTAACCCCTCATAGAGCGGGGCAGAAGTCTGCTTTAGTCCAGACATCCTTTGCTTTACCTCTTATTGAGAATATATTTATTAACAAGTATATCATTTTTAACCCTAAAAATAAAAGGAGGCAGGTAAGCCTCCTGTATCTTCGAAAACAAGCTTTAATTACAGGCTGTAGTTGGGTGCTTCTTTGGTTATCTGGACATCATGGGGATGATTTTCCCTAAGCGATGCTCCGCTAATGCGGATAAACTCAGTCTTTGTCTGCAGCTCGTGGATATTTTTTACGCCACAATAACCCATGCCCGCTCGAATTCCGCCGATAAGTTGATAAACAATATCCGCAACAGTACCGCGGTAGGGAACACGGCCCTCTATACCTTCCGGCACGAGTTTCTGTTCACTTTCCTGAAAATAGCGGTCACTGCTTCCGTTTTTCATCGCGCCTAGAGAACCCATACCGCGATAAACCTTATAACTGCGACCCTGGTATATTTCAAACTCGCCTGGGCTCTCTTCCGTCCCTGCAAAAAGACTGCCGATCATAACTACATTCGCTCCTGCAGCTAAAGCTTTTGTTATATCTCCGGAAAACTTAATTCCACCATCCGCAACAACAGGAATCCCTTTTTCTAAAGCTACCTTTGCCGCATCGACAACGGCCGTAATCTGGGGCACACCGATTCCGGCAACAACACGTGTAGTGCAAATTGAACCTGGTCCGACTCCGACTTTTATCGCATCGGCACCTGCAGCGATCAGATCCCTAGCACCTTCAGCTGTAGCAATATTCCCGGCAAGAAGATCGACATCCGGAAATGCCTCCTTAATACGGGCTACTGTCTGCAAAACTGATTCTGCATGACCATGAGCTGTGTCAACAACCAAAAGATCAACACCGGCCTCAACCAACCTTCTTGCTCGTTCCATTGTGTCTTTGCCTACTCCCACAGCAGCTGCCGCCAGGAGCCGACCATCCTTGTCCTTTGCTGAGCGAGGAAATTTTATCGCTTTTTCAATATCCTTAATCGTAATCAGACCTTTGAGCTTGTAATCTTTATCAACTATCGGCAGCTTTTCAACTTTATGGCGCCTCAATATCTCTTGTGCTTCCTTAAGTGTTGTCCCTTCCGGCGCTGTCACGAGGTTGTCCTTGGTCATAACCTCTTTAATCTTCCGTGAATAGTCCTGCTCAAAACGCAGATCGCGGTTGGTAATGATCCCTACCAACCTGCCCTCAACAGTAATCGGCACACCAGAGATCCGGTAGCGTTCCATAAGTGCAGCAGCATCACTGATCCTGTATTCCGGGGAGAGGTAAAAAGGATTAGTAATCACTCCGTGCTCAGAGCGTTTAACTTTATCTACCTCACCAGCCTGCCGTTCGATCGACATGTTTTTATGAATTACTCCGATACCTCCCTCACGAGCAATAGCGATGGCCATACGCGATTCGGTCACCGTGTCCATTCCAGCAGTCATAAGGGGAATATTAAGCTTAATCCGTTTCGTAACATTCGTCCGGACATCTACATCGCGAGGCAAAACTTTAGAACGGGCGGGGACAAGAAGAACATCATCAAAAGTAATCCCTTCTTTGACAAACCTATCGTCCATTGATTGATTTCACCTCCCTTAAATAAGCATTTTAATAATGTCATGTCGTGTAATGTAAGTCGTGTAATGTAAATAAATTAGCATAATAATAGCAAAACAAGCTCTACAGTGTCAACAAGCAAGCAGAGAGCTCAAAACCTGTTTTTAACTATATATTCTAGGTCCTTTTCACTGTAAACTTCAAAGCCCTCTTTTAGTAAAAGCGCAGCGGTTACACCGGGACCGGCACGAGAGATACCCTGAAAGCTTCCGTCTTTAATCGTTTTTAAGCCGCAAGAAGGGCTGCCTTCTTTAAGGATCGCCTTTTTTATACCAAGCAGCTTGGCAATGTAAAGGGTTTGTTCCGCCCCTTTTTTAAAAGAATCACTAAGATCATGTCCGTCCTTGCACAAAACTCTTGCCTCTCCGGCAAGCAGCGCAAACCCATCGCCGCCTTTGAGCTCCGCCGCTGTTCGCGGCGTGGGCAAGCCGCCGAGCTGCTCCGGACAGAGAGGACAGAAGGGGACGTTAAGTTTCTTTATCCCAGGATGGTAATTGTGCCCTCCGTTATACTTACAGCGTACACCAAGCAAACAAGCGCTGATCAAATACACTTGCATTCACCACACTCGACACTTTCCTTAAAGTGCTTCAACAACACCAGCAAAAATTCCCAGCTGTTACTGTTGTAGTAAAAGAAAAGAAGGCCACCTCAATGCGGCCGTCTCTGGCTATAATTTAATTCCATGGTCCTCTACTTTTCTCCTTTTTTTT
>JAAZDR010000074.1 GCA_012512705.1 Bacillota bacterium | reverse complement strand
GACTTCACCAATTCCGGGAAGAGATTGCAGCTCCAGTATGGAAGCGCTGTTAAGGTTTATTTTTCCCTCACTTTCAAGCGCAGCGGCTGAAGGACCCTCATCTCCTGTAAAAGGTATATAAACCTGTTCACCGTCTACCAGAGGGCGGGCAAGGTTGATGCGATCGAGATCTGCTTCCGGAAGGGCGCCTCCTGCCTTTTCTACAGCCTGGTAATAACGTGCACCTTCTTCTAGAGTATAGACACCAGGCGCTTTTACCGCACCAGCCACATGGACAACAATCTCCAGTTGTTTCTCTGCCCCGCTCCTGCTTTCACTTTCATTCTGTAAGAGATTTCCTTCTTCTGTTACATGCTGATCACGGCTTATAAACTCTATACCCCATGTTTCCTGCAGACCAGATCGTAAAAAAAAGCCAGCGATCAAAAGCACGGCGAAGATAAGAAGAATTTTCTGTTCCCGTGGGGAGAAAGAGAACATTTACCACCCTCCTCCGTTATTCGACGCCCGCTGTTTTATCCCTGCCCTCACTTTAATTTCCATCGATATTCCCTGCGCTTTCTGTAATAATATAATTGCGCTAATATCGCTTCTGTGTGGTATACTGAATTAAATAAAAAAGCTAAGTCAGAGTAAAGAGAGGGAATAGTTTGAGAAAGGAACAAGAACCAAGAATAGAGGGGATAAGGAAGAAATATCACATTTCATTCCTGACAACATTTATATTGATCCTTTTCTGGAGCATTTTTGTCCTTTATCCCCGACCATGGCTTTTGGTGATAAGTATCTACCGCCTCTACACCCCACCGGTCAATTCGGCAGCGGTTGCCCCTATCGCCAAAGACCTGGTTAACAGCTCTCCGGAAGAAATAGAGCAGGTAGTTTATCAGCTGCTTCCTTATGCATTCGATTGGCAGGTGTACAATATGCCCTGGTATTTCCCCACACTAGAGGAATCCCTGGAGAATAGTAAAGGTGACTGTAAAGCGCGGTTTTTGCTTTTTGCCTCTCTGCTGGAGGCGCTGGAGATCCCCCATAACCGTCACATCTCGCCGATGCATATCTGGGTAGAATACGAAGGCAAAACAGAAACTGCTGCTGAAAATAAGGATGCGGCACTAATAACCACTGACGACAAAGGAAAAACAAAAGTCCAAATCCCCAAAATAAACGCAGAGCATTTTATAAAGACCTTTCTAAAGGGGTTTTGGGAGGTAATGCCACCGATGCGCAAAGCACTTTTTCTCCGCGGTCCACCGTTAATCCTATTAGCTGTATTTCTTTGGAATAGAAGAAATATCTTCTGTTAACCTAAAAAATTATATATTTTTAATCACCTAGATAAATAATATAACAGCCACATTATTTCTTCAGGAGGCTGGAAGATGACAGAGACTAAAAAAAAGCTAAATTCAATACTGCAGCAGGCGGAGCAAAATATTTACGATATTCAGCAGATGACGATTATTGAACTGCAGGCTATACAGAACCAGGGGATGAACGCCTCCGATTTCCTGCGTTACCAGGAGCAGCAGCGGCGGCTTAGTAAAATAATCGAACTTGCGGATAACGCCCTAGAACATATTCGCAACGCCCACCGTGCCCGTGTCGAAAATTAGCATCTCTTCGGCTAGACAGAAATTTTAGCAGAAAATGCCCCTGCTAACGTAGAAAATGCCGTAAGAACCCACTTACCGGACAACAATATTAACAAGCTTGCCGGGGACAGTGACCTCTTTGAGTATCTCCTTGCCGGCAAGGAGATTGCGGATCCGCTCCTGCCCATGTGCCGCGGCAAGCATCTGTTCTTTATCAGCATCAGCCGGAATCATTATGCGACCGCGCACCTTACCGTTAATCTGCACTACAACTTCAACCTGCTCAACCCTCAAGGCCTCTTCATCATAATCGGGCCAAGCTTGAAGGTGAATACTATCTTTATGGCCAAGGAGCTGCCACATTTCTTCAGTGATATGCGGTGCAAAAGGAGCAAGGAGGATAACTATAGTCTTTAGTGCCTCAGCGATAACCCTCCGATCCGGTTCACCTTCAGCAGCTTTGTCCAGATAACTATAAGTGGCATTGACAAGCTCCATAATTGCACTGATCGCCGTATTAAAGTTAAAGCGCTCTTCGATATCTTCGGTCACTTTTTTTATCGCAGCGTGTATATGATAACGCAGTTTCTGCTCCGCTTCGCCATTAAACGGCGTTCCTTTGCCGTTTAGTTCTACAAAATGCTTGTTTTCATTTATCAGGCGCCAAACACGGCGCAGAAAGCGGTGACACCCCTCCACCCCTTGATCGCTCCACTCGAGGTCCTTCTCTGGTGGCGAGGCAAAGAGGATAAAAAGCCTTCCGGTATCTGCACCATATTTTTCGATTATCTCATCTGGAGAAACAACATTGCCCTTCGATTTCGACATCTTCGCCCCGTCCTTGTAGACCATCCCCTGCGCCAGGAGACGTTTAAAAGGTTCCTGTACTTTGGCGAGGCCCGCATCATAGATCACTTTCATGAAAAAGCGGGCATAAAGCAGGTGGAGAACAGCATGTTCTATCCCGCCAATATACTGATCTACGGGCATCCAGTAGTCCACATCTTCCCTACTAAAAGGGGCTCTATCGAGTTTAGGGCTGGCATAACGCAGAAAATACCATGAAGAACAGATAAAGGTATCCATGGTATCTGTCTCGCGCCGCGTCTTGCCTCCACAGCGTGGGCACTCAGTCCATACAAAATCCTCGAGACCAGCTAAAGGAGAGCCGCCTTCCCGTTTAAGGGTGATATTAGTCGGCAGTATTACCGGAAGCTCATCTTCTGGAACCGGCACTATCCCGCATTTTTCACAGTAAACAATAGGGATCGGCGCTCCCCAATAGCGCTGCCGCGAGATCAGCCAATCGCGCAGGCGGTATGTCACCTTTCTAGAACCCAGATTGTGCTTCTCCAAATAAGCGATAACAGCGTTAATTCCCTCCTCATTGGGAAGACCGTTAAACTGTCCGGAGTTAACCATACGTCCGGGACCGGTATACGCCTCGGTCATCGTTTCCTCTTTAAGAACTTCTCCCTCAGGCTGGATCACTACGCGTATCGGCAGATTGTATTTGCGGGCAAACTGAAAATCCCTTTCGTCATGAGCGGGAACGCCCATAACCGCACCTGTTCCGTAGCTCATCAAGACATAATTGCCGACAAGGATCGGAACCTCTTCCCCGTTCACGGGATTAATACAGGTACGACCTGTAAAAACTCCTATTTTTTCCGTCTCCGCAGAAGTGCGGCTGATCTCATTTTCAAACTTGACTTTATTTACAAATTCACGAACCTCTGCTTCTTTTTCCGTTCCGGAAACCAGCTTGTCTACCAGGGGATGCTCCGGTGCAAGAACCATGTATGTTACCCCAAAAAGAGTATCAGAACGAGTTGTAAAAACGCGTAACTCTTCATCAAAATCCTTTAGCCTAAAAGCGATCTCTGCCCCTTCACTGCGCCCGATCCAGTTTTTCTGCATCAGCTTTACCCGTTCGGGCCAGCCTTCTAACAGTTCCAGGTCATCCAAAAGGCGATCCGCGTAATCGGTAATCTTTAAGAACCACTGTTCCAGTTCACGGAATTCTACTGTAGAGCTGCAGCGCCAGCAGACGCCGCCTTCGACCTGCTCGTTGGCAAGCACTGTCTCACACTGGGGACACCAGTTAACCCGAGCTTTTTTCTTATAAGCGAGCCCTCGTTTATAGAAGAGGAGAAACAACCATTGTGTCCAGCGATAATAATCGGGATTGCAGGTAGTAACCTCCCGTTCCCAATCATAGCTAACTCCCAGTGACTTCTGCTGTTTCTTCATAAAACTAATATTCTCCGACGTCCAGCGGGCGGGGCCTACATTGTTTTCGATAGCAGCGTTCTCTGCCGGTAAACCAAAAGCATCCCAGCCCATGGGGTGTAATACATTATAGCCGCGCATACGTAAAAAACGAGCCAGCACATCACCGATGGAGTAGACGCGCATATGCCCCATATGCAGCTTCCCGGAGGGATAGGGAAACATCTCTAAAACATAATACTTGGTACGGGAAGGATCAGTTTTAGTCCTGTAAAAATCCTCTTCTTCCCATTTTTTCTGCCACTTAGGCTCGATCTCTTTCGGATTATAGGCTCGCATAAAAAAATCAACCTCCCAAGACATATATCCACAGCTTCCTTTTATGATACATCAGGAAACTGCGAAAATCAAGAAACTGTGCACCTTTTAAGGTTTTGGGGCGCTGTTTTCCCTCCTTTGCAGACTTAAATTATAAGCTAACCTTGTTTTATGCTATTCCGGAGAAGACCAATCCCTTCTATCTCAATTTCAATAACATCCCCTACCTTCACAGGGCAGGCGCCCCCGCTTGGTGTCCCGGTCCAGACAACATCCCCAGGATATAAGGTAATACACGTGGAGATTAAACTAATAATTTCCGGCACCTTAAAAATCATCTCCTTCGTATTCCCGTCCTGTTTCAATTCGCCATTAACCCAGCTCCTAATTCTAAGTGCCTGGGGATCGAGTCCAGTAACTAAAAATTGGCCGAGCGGGCCGGAGGTATCGAATCCCTTGGATCTAGTAAGGTTGCCATCTTTTAGCTGCAGATCCATCAGCGTGAGATCATTGCCGCAGGTATATCCCAGGACGTAATCAAGGGCCTCATCGGGTGACACATTTTTTGTCTCTTTTTTCATTACACAACAAAGCTCTGCCTCGTAACGAAGATCTGATGAAACAGACGGATATATGACCTCCCCTTCATGGACGTTGATCGTGTTTACAGGCTTGAAAAAAATAGTCGGTTCCTCAGAAAACTCCATTTTCAGCTCTTTAACATGCTCCCGGTAATTAAGTCCACAAGCGACAGTAATCCGAGGCTCAGCCGGAGCTAGAAGCTTCACTTCACTAACTTTACACAAAAAGTCACCCTTTTCGAATTCCCCATAAACACTGCCGATTAAAGAAAAAATGTCTTCTCCTTCAACAACTCCCCATCTCACGTCACTATCATAGACAAACCGCGCCAGCTTCATGTTATACCATCTCCTATCAACATTTTTTACCTTAAACTTTCGACAAAAAATGGAGAATTCCTTGCTGCGCTTCAACTCCAGTAGCCCTATCCACAAAGATAGCCCCACGAATACCTTTTCCAACCCTTACCTTCTCCGAATCTGCGCCGTTAAGCGGTGTAGTCCCATCACTGGCCTTGCCTGTCGCGCCAAGCCACAGAAATTGTTCTCCAGGGCTGTACAAGGCCGTCATAACGGAAAAACTCTATTTCTTTACATACTTAGGCCATGGCCACGTCGGCCCTAATGTTATATTTTTGGAGCAATGCTAAAGTACAGATCCGCCATCAACACCAATCTGGAGCTTTTTGTGAAGCATGTGTTTGTCAAAGGGGTTTTTAGCAATGGAAGCCGCTCCATATATTCAGTTATCCAAAAACAATGCAGGAACTTGTCTTATTTTACAGATCCCTCTTCTCCGGCTCCCCCTGCCCCAGCAGTTGCTGGAGCATTTTTTTTGCGTCTTTGTTCATAAAGTCATCTGGCTCTACCAGTTTTGATTTCCGCTTGCTGAACATGCCGCGGCCAAATCAGTCTCTTGATTCCCTGAAAATTGACCTCAATAAAAACCTCCACCATGTTCCATAAATCTTGAAAGAAAAATGGATAATCTTGAGGCTAAAAAGGCTAGGCTCGCAACTTTTTTATCGATCATTTTGTTACTTGTTTGTTACTTACGAGTAGCAATTTTGATCTATTCAGACCTATTTTTAGCAAAATAAAAAATCTCCCGGAAAGTCTTTCTTTCCGGGAGATTTTTTATTTTGACTGGTGGAGATAGGGGGATTCGAACCCCCGGCCTCTTGAATGCCATTCAAGCGCGCTCCCAACTGCGCCATATCCCCACGTTCTATCTAATTCAAGAGTTGCAGTTAATATTATAGCTTCTCCGCCTTAATGTGTCAACCCTTCAACCTAACAACTCAGGCCAGACTTATTGTATTGACGCGGCAGTTTTTCATATCGAAATAAAGCATGCGATTTCGCAAAAGATCTTTTTCCCCTATAAGAATTTTCACAGCCTCCTGCACCTGCCAGGCAGCGATCATCGCCGGCGTTGCCGCCGGATTCCCCAAAAGAACTTCCACCCCTCGTTCCATATTCCGGTCAGGATAAAGCGTCTCAATCCCTTTGTCTTCGGGGAAAATTGTCAAAACTTGTCCCATATACTGGGCAATAGCTCCATGAATCATAGGGATGCCGAGCCTGCGGCATTCTTTTTGCAACAGGTGTCTTGAGGGAAGGTTGTCAAGACAATCTAGTGCCACGTCAGCGCCAGCGAGTATCGTAGCAAGGTTTTCCTCTGTCGCTCTCTCTGCATAAGCAATTGCTTCTACAGCGCTGTTAAGCTCTCTCACTCTCTGGGCCGCTACTTTAGCCTTGCTTTCCCCAAGGTTGTTTTCCGTGCACAAAATCTGGCGGTTAAGGTTGCTTTCACTAAACGTATCCCCATCTACAATAATGAGAGTACCGATGCCCATTCTTGCTAAAAGCTCAATCACCAATCCTCCCAGACCGCCGGCACCAACTACAACTGCCCGCGACTGAAGAAGAAGCTTCTGGCCTTCTATACCAGTGATCCCCATACTGCGCTGGTAGCGTTCAGGAATGGTTTTCTCTTCTAAAGCAGCTATCTCTACTTCTTTTACGGAAACCTTAAACGCTTTTGCCAGCTGATGTGTCTCTTTTAACCCGAGCTTGTAGTAAACTTCGCCGGCAGTTGATTTGCTTTTTACTGCCTTTCCCATGATCGCAGCATGCAGGGTCATTGAAATCCCCCCTGCCCTCCGACAGCTGTAGGGAGAGATACTACAGGCGCTTTGGCCCAGAGCCTTTCTAGGGCGTAAAACTCCCTTTCCTCAGGCTGGAAGATATGCACGACAACTGCCCCAAAATCAAGCAAAACCCAACGTCCTTCCCCATAGCCCTCTTTATGTAAAACAGGTGTGTTCTGCTCTTTCATTTTTTCTAATAAATGGTCGGCAATGACATGAACCTGCACTTTGCTATTGCCGGTACAAATAACAAAGTAATCAGCCACGAAAGAGACCTTTCCAACTTCTAAAACCTTTATATCTTCCGCTTTCTTATCTGCTGCCAATCCCGCTATGGCAAGAGCAATCTCTTTAGGGTTTCGATTAGACAAATGGGAACCTCCTTATTATTAATCACTGTTCTCCTCGTCTTCAGGGTTAGCTGTCCCGGGATAGTTGCTGCCCACAATAACTGTTACCTGTGCACGACTATCCTCAAGTGGTTCGCTGAGCAGATCGGCATTGGGAATCTGCAGGGCAACCACCTTGGCGGGCTCCATCTGGCTGACACGGCTAATCACCTGAGTATAATGGTAATTAAAGTGTTCTGCATCATCAATATTCACTATCCGAAACCCTTCGGCTCTCAATTTCTCGGCTACAGTCTTAGCAATCCCGGGGACGCCACAGCCGTTCAGCACTTCCACAGCCACCGTTGAGGGCGGAACATAAAGCCCCTCCTTGATAAGGGTGCTCATCTCCTTAATCCCGTCATGATCCGGGATATATTTATTCCCTTCTCCAACCTCGCCGGGTATCATCACCAGATAGACATCATCATAAGAAAAGGATTTATAAAGACGGTAAATTGTTGTCAGTTCACGCCAAGAGAGGTCAGTTTCGATGTAAGCCGCAAGGCTGGAAATCGTCCGCGGTATCTGCCAAAATTTAGTACGTTCTAACAAAGCGGTAAGCAGATAAAGAAGAGTTCTCCGCTGTCGCTCCAGCTGTTGCAGGGGTTGTTCGCCTGTACCCCACGTAATAAAGTAACTGTAAAGTTCTGCCCCATCGATACTCTCTTTGTTTCTCGGAAGCAGTTCCCTGCTGGCGAGAACCGGCAGTTTTTCTGTAGGCACTTCACCGATCGAATCTGTAATCGAAGAAAGCCCGTAATAATCCAGCGAGAAATAATGGTGGACAGGCATATCTAAAAGCTCCTGCACCTTGTTTACAAGAAGCTCAGCGCCCCCTGTGCTGTATGTTCGGCCGAGAAGCTCAACCTGAGCACCATCTCCTTTAGAAATTACTGTATCACCAGGGATAAAAATTGCGTTAATAAACCCTGAATCACTCTCATGAATAAGCACCATTCGCTCGGCAATCGGTGTTGCCCCCCAATAATCGATTCCGAACAAGAGAAAGTTAATGCCGCTGCATTCATCTGTATTATCACGAAGGGATTGGGCCCAGACCTCTGTATTGCGTAACTGCTGGAAACTCTGTAACAGACGCGCACTGAACATAAAGCAGAGAATAAAAAGCATTAAAAACACCATAAATAAGACACGTTTTTTTCGCAAGCGATAACGACGCTGCTTTTTGAACGAGTACGGCCTGCGTTTTCTCATTCAAAGACCTCCAGCTGAGGATTTATTATTCCTTGTCCTTATGCCCCTTATTATAATCATTGAAGCTTTTTTTTAAAAGGGAGTTACGCAAGCGCACCGAATCCAGATGAAGCAAGGAGCCGCTACCCAAAACATAGCTTATAGTATGCTCCACTGCGGCGAGAACACCCCTGTCCAGACCTTTTCGCGCCGCCTCCCGCAATTTAGATACGCCAAAAAAGTAGCGGCCGGGTTCTATAATGTCAGCAAGATAGATTATCTTGGCCAATTTTCCCATACCCGGCTTTCCTGTTGTATGAAAAGCAATTGCTTCCAGCACTTCAAGATCAGTAATATTGAAATTTTTCCTGACCAGTTCCGCTCCAACAGGTGCATGGAGCAGCGCTGGCTCAAAAGAGGTAACCTCATCAAGCTCCAGCCCGAGCTCACTTGCATAAGACCTCAACTCTGACTCTGTAAAGATCTTACCGTAGTCATGGAAAAGTGCCGCCGTAGCCGCTTTTTCCGGATCAGCATCCCAGCGCCGGGCGAGCATCACTGCCGTCTTTTCCACACCAAGGGAATGTGTAAAAAGCTTAAGGTCAAGCAAGTTTTTTAATCGCTGGCGCATCAACTGGTCTACCATTGCGCTGTCACCCAAATTTTTCTTTCGACAAAAAGCCACTCATTTCCTGCCCATTAAGCGGAAAATCTTTCCTAACAAAAAAAGGCAACGTGATGTTGCCTTAGTGCTCTTCTCTTGGTTTGGCTTCATTGACGACAATTTTACGGCCGCCGAGCTCAAAACCGTTAACTTGTTCAATGATACTCTCCGCCTGTTCCTCGTTCACTTCTACAAACCCGTAACCTTTGGAACGACCGGTAGCGCGCTCCGTAATTATTCGACACCCGTAAACCTCACCATATTCCTCAAATAGCCGCCGCAGTTCTTCTTCCTTCGTAGTCCAAGGAATATTACCAACGTATAGCGTTTTCACCAACAAGTCACCTCGCTTTCTTCCTCCCACACAGAAGGCCTGTAAAAATATTATGCAATAGTAAATACAAAATTATGCAAGGCAACTTTCTTCATCTTACATAGAGTTTATTTTTGCGAATATATTGTTCCACGGGGTCTGGCGTAAGATACTTAATTGTTTTCCCTTGAGCTACCCGCTTGCGGATAAAAGTAGAGGAGATAGCCATGGCCGGTATTTCCAGAAAGCGAACGCTAGAATTAATTTCCGGAACGGTTTTTGCCAGCTCCTGCAGCTTTCTAAAAGGGTATCCCGGACGCGAAGCAGCGATAAAAAAACAGCGCGATAACAGCTCCGAATAATCTTTCCAGGTCATTATTTCAAGAATGGCGTCAGCCCCAGTAATAAAGTATAATTTCGCCCTCTGCCCATAAACTTCGGAAAAATGTTTTACCGTATCAATAGTGTAAGAGGGCTTGTCCCTATCAATCTCGTACCGTGAAACCGCGAAGTAAGGATTGGCAATCACTGCCAAGACAGTCATTAAATAGCGATGTTCAGCGCTTGTAATCGTTATATTCCGCTTATGCGGCGGGGAACCGGAAGGGATAAAGATCACATAATCGAGATTAAACTGCTGCCTTGCCTCCTCTGCCGTAACCAGATGTCCCATATGAATGGGGTCAAAAGTGCCTCCCATAAGCCCTAATGAAATCTGCTCTTTGTCTCCTATATTTGGAAGTAAAATTTTTATAACCTCCCGTTCATGCTAGTAGTCCTCATAATAGATTAGCTCCTCTCTGCCGATGCGAACCGTATCTCCTTCCTTAATTCCCTTTTCCTGTAATTTTTTCTCCAGCCCTGAATTTCTAAATATTTGCTGGAAGCGCCGCAGCGCCTCGGGGTTTTCAAAGTCCGTCATCGCTGCCAGACGTTCAATATCCTTTCCTTTAATAACAAATAAGGGTGATGAACCTTCCACAACAACCTGCTTATCTTCAGAGTCTTCCGGCAAAGCATCGACCTCTTCCTCTTCCAGGGGTTCAGGTTGCGGAAGCTCGCGCAAAATTTGTCGCAAGGTTAAGATCAGTTCTTCAATCCCCTCACCGGTCACCGCCGAAATAGGAAAAACCTGCTCTTTATCGCCCACATACTCCTGCAGCCCCTCCAGAGCCTTCCATGAATCAGTTAGGTCAATCTTATTGCCTGCAATAACGCGCGGTTTTTCAGAAAGCGCCGGGCTGTAGAGGGAAAGCTCCTCCTCCAGTTGTTTGAGCGCACTAACAGGATCTGCCAGAAGATCGATAATGAACAAAAGCAGCCGTGTGCGCTCTATATGGCGCAGGAAACGATGTCCTAGTCCGACCCCCTTATGGGCCCCGGATATGAGTCCTGGGAGATCAGCGATCACAAATGAATCTTCCCCCCCGGTCCCGACAACACCAAGGTCGGGAACGAGTGTTGTAAACGGGTAATTAGCGATTTTCGGTTTGGCTGCTGTTACCTGGGAGAGAAAAGTTGACTTACCGGCGTTAGGCAGACCGACAAGGCCGACATCAGCGATAAGCTTTAGCTCCAGCACAAGCTCTCTTACCTCGCCAGGTTCTCCTTTTTCCGCTAGACGGGGTGCCTGCCTCTTCGGACCAGCGAAGCGGGCATTCCCTCTACCTCCTCTACCGCCGCGGGCGACAATTACCTGCCGTCCCGGACGTGAGAGATCAGCAAGGACTCTATCATCGACAGGAGACTTTACGATTGTGCCTACAGGAACACGGACAACAAAATCCTTTCCGTTTGCCCCACGGCGGCGGTTGCGGGCACCGTTTCCAGCATGTCCAGCCTTTAAGTGACGACGAAAGCGCAGATCAAGTAGGGTATGCAGACCAGGATCAGCCTGCAAAATAACATTGCCTCCCCTTCCCCCGTCGCCGCCGTCCGGACCACCCTTAGAGATATATTTTTCACGACGGAAAGTAGAAGCGCCGTTTCCACCATCCCCGCCGTACACCTTTATCTCCACATAATCAACAAACATTGCCCGAATCACCTTTCGCTGCATCCTGTTTCATTATATTCTGCACCCAAAAAAGGTTTTTTTATGTAAATCCTCCGCAGCAGCTAAAGTTGAAGTAAACTGCAGATGCGCCTTCTCTCCTTGCAGGGGGAAAAGTTCAACCTGCAAGGAGCTATCACCATGTTCTTTAATAAGGCTCTCTATAGTAGGAAGAAGATAGGAAAAGCGAGAGCTGCTGCAATAGAGATCGAACACCAGCGAAGAATTCTTTTCCGTAAAGGTAAGCAGGGGCAGCCCTTCAACCTGCGCCTCCTGATGATGCTCAAGCAAAGCCACGAGCAGGGCTTTGAGAAACCTGGCTCCCGCACGGCTGAGTAGAATCCCTCCGCTCTGCAGATTTACCTTTACCTCAGCCCCCAGCTCCTGCTGCCAACGAATCAAAAAAGAAAAAATATCGGGAGGACAAAGTTTGTTTAGAATAATCAGGTCGCGAAAAAAAGAATCACTTTTTTTTAATTGTTTTAAAAGACGTTCATAGCGTTGCAGCTGAACTAAAGAAATAAACAACTGCAGGTGGTTGGCGATCTCATGCCTGTAAAAGCTCAATATCTTTTCATAACCTCTACGCAGTTCCTGCTCCTCTAGGTAGCGCCTACGCTGTTCAAAAAAACATCCGGCAAAGAAAGCGGAGCAGGTAAGTAGAACTAAAAAAAAAGCAAAGCTTGGCCTCACCGCAGCAGACCTAAAAATGCAGATGCAAAAAGCAACTGCAACTGATAAAAAAAAGTACGGACAAATACTTTTCAATGGGACCACCAGCTCAAAGCAAAATACATTCAAATTATATTTTCACTATTCTGCGTGATCCGCTATTTTCCCTTTCAAATTAAAAAATCCCCGGATTTAACCGGGGTTATCATCAGCACTATTGTACAGGATAAACGCTTACCTGTTTCTTTGCCCGACCATTAAACTCAAAAGATACAACACCATCAATTTTGGCAAAGAGAGTATCGTCTTTCCCTTTACCAACATTTGTGCCGGGATGGATCCTTGTTCCCCGCTGGCGGACCAAGATACTACCGGCAGAAACCACCTGCCCGTCCTGTCTCTTTACCCCTAGGCGCTTAGACTTACTGTCCCGACCGTTACGGGAACTACCAACACCTTTTTTATGTGCCATTTAACTTCACCTCCCGCGCAGCTAAACTAAAACTCAACTATGCAGTAACAATTTTTTCTATACTAACAGCAGTATAAGGCTGTCGATGGCCCTTTTTACGCCGGTAATTCTTTTTCGCCTTATATTTAAAGACAATAATCTTTTTCCCTTTACCGTTTTCCAATACCTTGCCGGTAACTTTTACTCCTTCAAGGTAAGGTGTGCCTACTTTCAGTGTTTCACCATCTTTAACAGCGACTACACGGTCAAAAACAACCTCTTCGCCTTCAGCTGCATCCAAAAGCTCAACGCGAATTTTAGAACCTTCCTCCACGCGATACTGCTTCCCGCCGCTTTCGATAATTGCATACATTGTGTTCTTTCACTCCTTTTGCTGACTCGCCGCTCACGGCACCTTTTCGGTTTGCAACCGTGAAGCATGCGGTTTTAAAGAAGGGCCTGCGTTATATGCCGCTTCTGTATTTTAGCACAGGGACAAAGAACTGTCAAATAACAGTTTTCTGCCATAGCGCGGCGATGAATCCTCCTTTCTCTTTCGCCGAAAGCCGTTCTTCTTCCTCCAGTGTAATTTTTTCTTCAGGGGTGTCCGGTTTAATAAACAAAGACTCACCAGAATCGATAAGATTTCGGCGATCGAGATCCTCAAGCTCTGCCAACGTCTTAAAACTGGCATGATAGAATACAGAATCTGCTTTTTTCCCCTGCTCTATATACAGCTCTCCCCAGGCACTATCCCTGTTTATCGTTCCGATCAGCAGATATCCTCCTGGTTTAAGCACACGCCACAGCTCATGAAAAGCTCTCTGTGGTTCTTTAATAAACTCAAAGGCAGCCATGGAGAAGATGCCGTCAAAATAATTATCCTCAAAATCAAGGTTGTAGATATCCATCTGGTGAAAAATAATTTCCAGGCCTTCACGTTTAGCTTTCTCCCTGGCTATGGAAAGCATCTCTGTTGAGATATCGACGCCTATTACCCGAGCGCCTTTACGCGCTAATTTTAAGCTAAAATTTCCGGTACCACAGCCGGCATCAAGTATAAGGGACTCCTTAGTTACCGGAAATAAACGAAAAGCCAAGGCCGTCTCCACTTCATCAGCAAAGCGGCCCAAGGGAGTTTTATACCATTCATCGTAGCTCTGGGCGATAGGATCAAAAAACAAGTCTATTCCTCCTTAAAAAAATTGCAGAACTTCTTTTTTTAAAGCAGCAAACTCGCCAGAAGTCAACAGCTCTTGGCTGCGGGGCCGCGGCAGCTCAATCTCAATCTCCGCAACAACCCTTGCCGGGCGGGCAGAGAAAATATAGAGCTTATCGGCTAGAAATATTGCTTCGTCAATATCATGAGTAATAAAGAGCACAGAAGGACCATAGCGCTGAAAAATGTCCAGCAGCCAAAGGTGCATCTTGCTCCTTGTTAGCGCGTCCAAAGCGCCAAATGGCTCGTCAAGCAACAGGATATCCCGAGCAAAGAGAAAGGTGCGCAGCAGCGCGGCCCGCTGTCGCATTCCCCCGGAAAGCTGCTGCGGATATGCTCTTTCAAAGCCGTCCAATTCAAAAGGAGCAAAATAGGGCGCTGCTTTGCGGCGGGCTTCCGGCCATGATTCCCCCTTGATCACTAGAGGCAGAGCCGCATTGTCCAAAATAGTTTTCCAAGGAAGCAGCAGATCTTTCTGCGGCATATAGCTCACCCGTCCGGTGCGTCCCCGTGAATCCTTACCATCGATGAGCACCTCTCCATTATCCGGAAGCTGCAGCCCGGAGATCACTTCAAACAAAGTGCTTTTGCCACAGCCACTGGGACCCAAAATGCTGACAAACTGTTTCTTCATAACCGAAAGCGATATATCCTGCAAAACTTTTATCCGATTGTAACGCTTACTAACTTTCCGTACCTCAAGCTTGCTATCCATTATTGTTCTCCAGGCAGAAATTCGTTGGTAAATGCTTCTTCTGGGTTAATCTGACGCTCCAGAAGGCCGCGGTCATACATCCACATCGAGTAGGTTTCCCAAATTTCCTTCTTCATCTCTCCCCAGCGCGGTGCGTCGGCCTGGTATTGTTCGGCCAGGTACTCTTGGCTGGCATAGACAAGCTCTTCATCTAGTTCTGGCACATGTTTTAAAAATATTTCCGCCGCTTCTCTCGGGTTTTCTATGGCATCGCTATAGCCCCGGGTCGCCCCCTGTAGAAAAGCTGAAATCAACTGCGGGTCCTCGGCGATTAGTTCTTCGTTGACAATGATCACCGGAGTATAGAAATCAAGGGCCGGTTCTACATCCTGCAGAAGTATAAAGTTTAACTCAATGCCTCTTAATTCGGCCTCTATTCCAGCCCATCCATAATAAATCCAGGCAAAATCTATATCACGCTCCACACTGCTAAAAAAGTCCGCTGAGCCGATATTAATAATCTCTAGATCATCAATGCTGGCGCCATAGCGTTCCATAACTGCCGCAAGCATCGCTGTTTCGCTTTCTGAGCCCCAACCGCCGTATTTTTTGCCGGGAAAATCAGCTGGAGAGGTAATTCCCTTTTCAACCGGAGAGGCAAAACCGGAAGTATTATGCTGGATTATAGCAGCTACGGCCACTACTGGCATATCCATCGTTCTGGCGATAACGACTTCCTCTTGATAACTGATACCAAAATCCCCCTGCCCCGCCGCAATTAGCTGAGCGGTTCCTCCTTCTGTCGGCTGCACAATATCAACATCGAGCCCCGCTTCTGAAAAATACCCTTTTCCCTTGGCCACGTAAAGTCCTGTATGGTTGGTGTTGGGAACCCAATCCAAGACCACAGTTACTTTTGTCAGCTCCTCTTCTGAAGACTCTTCAAAACCACCACGCGGGGCACAACCGTTCAGCAAAAAGGTCATACTGAAAAAGATTAGAAGCATGGCTATCAATGTATTAGTTTTTTTCACAAAGTCTTCCCCCTTTTTTAGTTGGTTTCTAAACTTCTAAGCGATGGGATCTAAATAAACCTAAGAGCTAATCCTCCCAAGCTTCTGGCGTTTGCCAGGGCATAAGTATTTTTTCCAGCAAACACACAATTTTGAAAACCGCCAAACTGAGAATGGTTATCACCAGGACAGCAACTAGAACCCGATCCACGCTGAAAGCATGCTGAGCAAGGTTCATATAATATCCTATACCCTGCATCGCCCCCAACCATTCGCCGATGATCGCCCCCATAATACTATAAGAGGCGGAGATCTTCAGTCCGGCCAGTAAGGCCGGCAGAGCAGCCGGGATCTTAACCAAGCGGTAGATCTGAAACCGTCTTGCACCCATTGCCTTAAGCAGCTTTAAAAGCTCAGCGTCAACAGCAGCCAGCCCCTCCAGCAGACTGATCCCTATCGGGAAAAAACAGACAAGGATAACGACCAGCACTTTTGGCAAGATTCCGTAACCGAACCAAATCAAAAAAAGGGGAGCTACAGAAATAATCGGCACCGTCTGTGAAACAACAAGCAGGGGATAGACCATCTTTTTGGCTAAAGGCAGTGCATCCATTAGCAAAGCAATAAAAATCGCCAGCAGCAGCGCCAGGCTGAAACCGATAGCAAACTCCAATAATGTAATCCGTAAATGGGGGAGCAAATCAGGAAAGACCTCCACCATTGTAGGCAAAACCCTTATCGGCGAGGGCAATATAAAAGGCGGGATCTGCCCTAATCTTACCACCACTTCCCAGAGGAGGGTTATTAAAAGCGGTAGGGTCAGAGGGACAACTATCCTATCAACGATATTTGGCAATCTTTTCGTCAACCTTTACACCACCAGGCTTATAATCAATTTTTATATTGGAAATTACTCGCGGTGCACCAGCAGCGATACATATATCCTGTGCTTCAGCCACGAGTCGCAAAAGATCAGGAAGCTCACCTTCCATCGTTGTCTCCATCGGACCTACATGGTACACCACTCCGCTTTTTTGGATATGCGCAATCACCTTGTCCACCACCCCGTAGAGCTCCTCTTCGGGCACCAAAGGTAAAATCTGCAAACTCAAGTTAACGTGTGCCACAATCTCCCCTCCTCTCTATAAAATTAAAAGCCTACCTGATAAGGTAGGCCAATAAGCTACACAATATTACTATAAAAGTATAGTCCCTACGCTGGCATTACCCAGATCAGGTTTTAAGGGTCGGACTTAATCCCTCTCAGCTGGCTTGTCATCCAGCTCCCCTTTGTAATATTAAGTTTGATTACTGTTATCTATTATATAGTTTTTGTCAAACGATGTAAAGGAATTTATACTCTAAAGCTTCTGCTAAACCTTTTTAGCTACAGGAATAGCACGGGCAAAGGTGCGGTAAACTTCAACGATCTCGACCAGTACCTTTTGACCTACCAGCTTTCCTCCCCCTTCGATATCGATAACGAACCCCTGTATGCGGGCGATGCCGTTTTCTTCATTTGAAGTATGCCTGGCCACAATATATACTTCCAGTCTATCCTTATTTCGTACCGGTTGCGCCAGGGAGCTGATCTCGTTCACTGTCCCTGTTTCGACGATCCTGTATTCGGAAACACCAATCCCCTCAGCACGACGTATAAAAAGGACCTTTCCGCTCCCAAGCTCCAAATTCTTTAAATG
>JAAZDR010000073.1 GCA_012512705.1 Bacillota bacterium | reverse complement strand
TAAAGCTATACTCACCGGCTATAAGGGGTCGATTATCATCTTGAAAACGTAAATAGAGGCGTAAAAACAAAGAACTATGAATTAGCCCAGCTTCTTCTAAAATTACGGCAATTTCTTGTGCCGTCGCTCCCGGGGGCATTGTTACATACCTATAATCATCTCCTGCCTGAGAATCAACCGGTTCTAACAGCGAGTTTATATAAGACATGCCGAACAATACTAAAGAAACAGCCATAATTAATACAAAAACAAGGGAAAACAAAAATTTCCTCTTAAATTTCATCTGTTAGCTCCTCCGCAAACTCCTGTATCTCTATCTAATTTATATACTAAATTAATCTTAATAGCAACAGCAAACGTGCGACACTTATTCTTCAATTTCTCCTTGTTCTTCGTATTCTTGGAGACGGTTTTCCCATTCCCTGGCAACCTTGTCCCATTCCTCTTCATCATCAACTACAACAAGCATTTGCTCCCCAGCTTCCTCGTCGATACGAAAAATTACCGCCTCTTCGTCATCTTCACCATCTTCCTCCAGATCTTCTTTATCATCATTTAGCGGCACGAGAATGGCATATTCTTTCATATCAACTGGTAAAACATCAAGGACGACAAAACTGTGTTCTTTTCCATCCTCATCAAGCAAAGTAATCAGATCTTCTCTTTCTGTCAATCTAAAAACCTTCTTCCTGTTATAAATTTAACATAACGTTCTTATCTTATCTTTTCCACCTGCAGTAATAGAATACTTTATTTTATTTATTATTTTGTTGGCGCCTTAAATAACTTTCTAAAATTAAAACAGCAGCTAGCTTATCGATTATTTTTTTACGTTTGCCGCGACTAAGATCTGCCTGCAAGAGTGCACGCTCCGCAGCAGCAGTAGAGAGTCGCTCGTCCCAAGTCTGCACCGGAACGCCAAGTTTTTTTCCAAGCTCGATGCTGAACTGTTCTATCTTAGAAGCTGCGGGACCAATCGTTCCATCCATATTTAAAGGGAGTCCCACAATGATTTTTTCCACACCATACTCATCTACTAAATCGCGCAGCCTGGCCAAATCTGCTTTTTTACTATAGCGCTTCAGTGTTTCAAGCCCCTGGGCCGTAATACCGAACGGATCGCTAATCGCGATACCGATCGTCTTCTCCCCAACATCAAGCCCCATTAACCTAGGCACTCTTCGTCCCCTCCTAGCCGATCCGCAGACAAAATTGCGGACATGAAGACCCACAATAACCACAAAGTAGACAGTGCGCCTGCTCAATGAGCAGCTTATTGTCTTTAATCGTTAAAGCCTGAGTAGGACAACGCTCAACACATTTCCCACACATCTGGCAGAGTTCTTTTTCCAACAATAAACGCCGTGGCCGCCTACCCGCAGACCTCTTCAAATCGTTAGGAATTTTTCTGCCGGCGAAAAAACGGCAGTTAAATTCGAGCTCTGCTTCTGAAGCCATCCCTACAGCAACCGCATTAATACTCTCTTCTTTAAGTAAAAAGGAGAACGCTTTTTCCACATCGTGCAGCAAATGTCCACCAGCCAAGGGTTTCATCGTATAGATCCCTATCCCTTGATTGTGTGCTTCCTTTATTGCGTCAAGCATCTCTTCTACAGAACCGTCCATAATACCGATCCCTTTATAATTCAAAAGCGGATGAACCACATCTATACCGTTAAAAGTTACAGCCGCCTTTACGGCGGCTATCGTGTGACAGGAGAGGCCGACTGCCCTCACTTTGCCTTTATCACGCGCCTTCCAAAAGTATTCCAAGGCCGGCAGGTGTCCCTTAAGCGTAAGCAGGGATTCCTGTTCATGGAGTAAAATAATATCAATATAGTCAACGCATAATTCCCGTAAAGCTTTATCCAGACTGGCAGAGGCCTGTTCAGCCGTATAAGCGTAAGTTTTGATAGCAATAACCGGTCTTCTTCCGCTGGCTTTTATTGCTCCGGCAATATAAGCATAATTATTGTATAGCTCGGCTGTATCAATAAAATTAACTCCGCGCTCAAAGGCAGCACAAAGAAGAGCAACTCCTTCTTCTAACGGTAAATTTGCCTGGAGCGGCCCCATTGTTAAAGAACCAAAACAAAGCCGCGACACTTCAATTCCCGTTTTGCCCAAATATCGCCGCTCAAGCATACTCTTACTCCGTTTCTTCTGCCTGCCGCAAATAGCTACGCACTAGTGCTTCTAATAGTTCATCGCGTTCAATACGGCGAATAAGGCTTCGCGCATTACGGTGACTGGTAATATAGGCAGGATCACCAGAAAGAAGGTACCCAACAATCTGATTTAGGGGATTATAGCCTTTTTCTTTCAGTGCTTTATAGACCTCGAAAAAGATCTTGCGTACACTCTCTTCTTCATCGCCCTTTATCTGGAACCTCATTGTGTGTCCAAAGGCCTCATCCATCAATTTTCCACCCCTTCCCTTTTGTTAACCCACCTGTTTTGCCAGCTGTCGCTCAATAATTTTTGGGACTTCCATTAATGCTATCCTCAAAGCCTCAGGCTTTTTGCCCCCGGCCTGGGCCATATCAGGACGACCACCGCCCCCACCGCCAACAATTTTAGCTACTTCTCCAATTAGCTTACCGGCATGCAGTCCTTTTTCCTGTAAATCTTTAGATACAGTTGTTACAAAAAAAACTTTGCCGTCTTTAGCAGCCCCTAGAACGATAACTCCTGTAGTAAAACGCTCCCTAAGCCGATCTGCCAGTATCCGCAGACCGTCTATATCGTCTACATTGACCTTTGTGCTCAACAGCGGGATCTCGCCGGTAATTTGCTTAACTTCAGACAGCAACTTTTCAACTTGAAAAGAGATCTGTTTCTGCCGGAGCTTTTGATATTGCTTCTGCAGTTCTCGGTGTTCCTGTAACAAGTCATCAAGCTTTTTTTCAACCTGCTCTACACTCACTTTAAGCTTTTCAGCAAAGTTATCCAGCTTCTCAAATACCTTTATGAAAAAGCGATAAGCTTCCTCCCCTGTTACTGCCTCTATTCGCCGCAAGCCCGTCCCTATACCTCCCTCACTAACAATTTTCAGGAGGCCGATCTCACCTGTTGCGGAAACATGAGTGCCGCCACAGAGCTCCACGCTGTAATCACCGATATTGACTACCCGTACCTGCTCAAGATATTTCTCTTCAAAAATTGCAATTGCACCTATATCCAGAGCGTTATCAAGGGAGGTTTGCAATACTTTAACAGGCAAATTATCCCAAATTTTTTTATTAATTAACTCTTCCAGTGTTCTAAGCTCATCTTCAGTTAATGGGGCAAAATGTGTAAAATCAAAGCGTAGGCGATCCGGAGCAACGAGCGAACCAGCCTGACTGATATGATTACCAAACAGATCGCGCAGGGATTGATGAATAAGATGAATTGCGGTATGGCTTCGCCTGATACTCTTGCGTCTCGAACTGTTAACTTTTGCAGTAACCTTGTCCCCTACGGCGAGCTCCCCGGAGATAAGGATGCCTTTATGGACATACTGTCCGGCCGGAGTAAGCTTCGTATCCTGAACCTTAAATTCCATCCCTTCTTTAAAAATGAGGCCCTGATCCCCGACCTGTCCACCACTTTCTGCATCAAAAGGGGTTCGTGCCAGAAAAATATATATTTCTTCGTCGCCGTTTCTAGCACTTATTCTATCCTTTTTCTTGCCATTAGCGAGAATGGCAAGAACCTGTGTTTCTTCCGTCAACTTATCATAGCCGCAAAACTCGGTTTTTAATTCACTAAACACACTAAAGACATTATCCTCGCCACTAAAGGAGGCACCCTGCTTAGCACGTGCAGACCGAGTCCGCTCCCTCTGTTCCTGCAGCGCTGCTTCAAAAGCAGATTCATCAACGCTCAAATTATTTTCCTCAAGGATTTCTCGGGGTAGATCAAGAGGGAAACCGAAAGTGTCATAAAGTTTAAAGGCTTCTTCTCCGGGTAATATTTTTTCATTTTGCCTATGTAATTTTGCGATAGCTTCCTCAAGGATCTCCATTCCCTGTCCCAATGTCTCCTGGAAACGAACCTCTTCAAGTTTTATTACTTGTTGGATATAATCTTGCCGCTCATATAACTCAGTGTATGTGTCTCCTAAAAGCGACGATACTTGGTCAACAGCCTTATAAAGAAACGGTTCATTTAGCCCCAGCAGATGGCCGTGACGGACAGCGCGGCGTAAAATTCTGCGCAGCACATATCCACGACCTTCGTTGGAAGGCATAACACCATCAGCTACAAGAAAGGTAATTGTACGCATATGCTCAGTAAGTATACACAAAGAAACATCCTTTTTAGGATCAACACCATATTTTTGTGCGCTGAGATTAACAAAATAGTCCAAAAGTGGTTTGACCGAATCGATCTCATAAAGTGAACCTACGCCTTGGAGAACAATTGCAAGCCGTTCCAGCCCCGCACCAGTATCAATATTTTTTTGTGCCAGTGGTTCAAGATCCCCTGCTTCTTTACGATTGAACTGCGTGAATACGAGATTCCATATTTCAAGATAGCGATCGCAATCACAACCAGGCTGACAATCAGGACATCCACAGCCGTATTCAGGTCCTAAATCAAAATATATTTCTGAACAGGGTCCACAGGGTCCTGTTCCGATCTCCCAAAAATTATCCTCTTTACCCAACCTGACAATTCGCTCTGCCGGAAGATTGACTTTTTCTCTCCAAATATTAAAGGCTTCATCATCTTCCTCGTAAACACTAGCCCATAAGCGTTCCTGTGGCAGCTTAAAAACGGTGGTAACCAGTTCCCAAGCCCATTGAATAGCCTCTTCCTTGAAATAATCACCGAAAGAAAAGTTCCCCAGCATTTCAAAAAAGGTCGCATGGCGAGAAGTAACGCCGACCCTTTCAATATCCGCTGTGCGCACACATTTTTGGCAGGTGGCAATACGTTTTTTTGGGGGGGTCTTCTCCTGTGTAAAGTAAGGTTTGAGAGGAGCCATTCCCGCACCAATCAAGAGCAGGGAGGAATCCCTCTGCGGAACCAAGGAAAAACTGGGCAGGATTAGGTGTCCTTTTTCTTCAAAAAAAGATAAAAATGCCTCACGGATCTCTTTTGTACGCATAATTAGCCTCCCCGACATTGTTTAATACCAATTATATAAGCAATGTTTTAACGTGTCAACAAATCAGGAAAAATTTTACTTATGAATGCTTAATTCAATCACTCGCCAAAAATGTTTAAAAAATATTCTAAGTGCTGTAGCCAAGGGCAAGGCAAATAAAAGACACCTAAAACCTGCTAAATGACCTCCAAGGAGCAAAGCAAAAATTACAAATAGTGGGTGAAACCCCAGACTGCGTCCTAATAATTGCGGGGAAATCACCTGGCTTTCAAGCTGTTGAATAACAATGATCAAGATCAATACACGTAACGCAAGCGCCGGCGAATCAAGGAGCGCGACACCCACTGCCGGGACAGCGCCGATGAACGGACCGATAAAAGGAATTAAATTAGTAGTGCCATTTAAAAGGCCGAGGAATAGTGCAAAATCAAGCCCTAGAAACAAAAATCCGAGGTAGGTCATTATTCCTACCAAAACACTGATAATCAGCATACTAC
>JAAZDR010000072.1 GCA_012512705.1 Bacillota bacterium | reverse complement strand
CGGTGCTTTTCATGGCCTTTCACGTGAGCGTTCTGACGCCCGTAAATATCCGGCGATTCATCCATTAGAGTCGTGGTCCAAATATAAAGGGATTATTGACGAGGAAAAAACTGAATATGGGCGCTCGATTCTCTTTAAAGGGAATGAAGTAGGTCAGATGATGAAGGTTGTTGGCGAGGAAGGAACCTCGCTGGAAGACTATATAATTTACCTTAAGTCAGAGTTCCTAGATGCGGTTTATTTACAGCAAAACTCTTTTGATCCTGTTGACCAGGCTGTAAGTCCGGAACGTCAACACCATACGTACAATATTATTTTTGAGGTTCTGACCAGCAAGCTAGATTTAGCAAACAAAGAAGATGCCCGCAGCTGGTTTAACTGGCTACGTCAGGCTTTTCTTGATTACAACGGAGCGGAATGGATGAGTGATGAATTTAAGCAGTTAGAGCAAAGGATCTATCAAATGATTGCTGAGAAAAAAGCGGGTGTCGAACCCGCCGCAGCCCGGCTTTAGGGCTAAAACTCAAGGAGTGAGTTAAGTTGCGAAAAGTATACAGTAAAATTGACTCAATTTCTGGAAATGTGATAACTGTCACTGCCACAGGTGTGCGCTATAAAGAGCTAGCTGTGGTGGAGACTAGGTTTGGCCCCTCTTTGGCGGAGGTTATTCAACTGTATTATGATAAGGTGTCGTTGCAGGTCTTTAATGGTGGCCGGGGGGTATCTACAGGCGATGAGGTAAGATTTTTAGGTGATCCGATGAAGGTGTCGTTTTCAGATAACCTTCTGGGACGGATCTTTGACGGCTCCGGCCGTCGACGTGATGGTGTGCCAGATCTATCCGATAATTTGATTGAAATCAGCGGCCCATCTGTTAACCCTTCGAAGCGCATTATTCCACGCAACATGGTTCGCACCGGGATTCCGATGATTGATCTCTTTAATACACTGGTCGAATCCCAGAAGCTGCCTATATTTTCTATTTCTGGTGAGCCATACAATGAGTTACTGGCAAGGATCGCATTACAGGCTGAAGTTGACATAATTATTCTTGGCGGCATGGGGCTAAAGTATGATGAATATCTTTTCTTTAAGCAGTCCCTTGAAGAGGGCGGGGTACTGTCACGAACCGTCTTTTTTGTGCATACCGCTTCTGACCCGGTCGTTGAATCCTTGTTAGTTCCGGATATCGCTCTGGCCGTAGCGGAAGGTTTTGCCACTCGTGGCAAGCGTGTATTGACCCTGTTAACGGATATGACTAACTTTGCTGATGCACTGAAAGAAATCGCTATTACTATGGAGCAGGTTCCATCCAACCGCGGTTATCCGGGGGATCTGTATTCACAATTGGCTTCCCGTTATGAGAAGGCAGTTGATTTTGAAGGCTCGGGGTCGATTACGATCCTTGGGGTAACAACTATGCCGGGAGATGATGTAACCCACCCAGTTCCTGACAACACTGGTTATATTACGGAAGGTCAATTTTACCTGCGCAACGGCAAAATTGAACCTTTTGGTTCCTTGTCACGATTAAAGCAATTAGTTAATGCTGATACACGGCCTGACCATCGTGCGTTGATGGACGGGATGATTAGGCTGTATGCCGCTTATAAAGAATCTCTGGAGAAGAAATCTATGGGTTTTAAGATGTCAGATTGGGACGAGAAGCTTTTAGCTTATGGCGAGGTTTTTGAACGGGAGATGATGGATCTATCTGTTAATATTTCGTTGGAAGCTGCTTTAGATAAAGGTTGGGAGATTTTAGCCAGTATATTTGAACCCGAAGAGACTGGCTTGCGGAGTGAATTAATTAACCAATACTGGCCGAACAAGGGATGAGTTTATGAGCAAAATCAAGTTTACCAAAAACGAACTAAAAAAACAAAAAGATCAATTAAAGCGATATTTACGCTATCTGCCAACATTGCTTTTGAAAAAACAGTTGCTGCAGATGGAGATCCGTCAAGTAGAAATAATGATTCAAAAAAAGCGCCAGGAACTGCAGCAGGTACGCGAAGCGTTGATGGCGTGGGTTGATGTCTTTGGAGAGGGTATTGAACTTGCGGAGCTTGTAAAGATCCAAGAATTTAAGAAGAGTTCGCAGAACATTGCCGGGGTAGATATCCCTGTTTTCCAGGGGGTTGTTTATGAGAAGATCCCTTACGATGTTATGGTCTATCCTCTTTGGGTAGATGCCGGCATACAGAAACTTCAGGAAATATTAGCCCTTGATATTGAATTATCCATCTTGGAAGAACAGGTTGTGTTGCTGGCTACTGAACTAAGTACCACCACACAGCGGGTTAATCTTTTTGAAAAAGTGAAAATCCCCGAGACAAAGGAAAACAT
Organism: Bacillota bacterium; assembly: GCA_012512705.1. GTDB lineage: Bacteria > Bacillota > Dethiobacteria > DTU022 > JAAZDR01 > JAAZDR01. The sequence continues at coordinate 11,659 of JAAZDR010000072.1, read as the reverse complement.
TCGCGTTATTAACATTTACCTTGGCGACCAGCAGACAGCTGCTGTTGTGCGGGGTAAAATGTCGAAAAGAAAATTGGTCAGGGGGACAGCATAAGCAATGATTGTAAAGATGAAGAAAACATTCATGGTCATCCAGGCCAAAGATAAGGAAGCAACCCTCAATTCCTTAAGAGAGCTCGGTGTGCTCCATCTTGAAGATTTTCAGTTTTCATCACCGGCTGTTGAAGCGGTAACTGCTGAGCGTAGCAGGGTGGCAGCTGCCTATCACTTCCTAGCGGATTTTAAATCTAGAGAAGAAGCCTCACCATTATTTTCTGACCCCCGTGAGGTTACGGAAAAGGTATTGGAGCTATGTGAAGCTTTACAGGAGGCTGAGGATAAGGCTATTTCTCTGGCAAAGGAAATTTCCGACTTGGAAAAATGGGGCGACTTTGACCCAGAAGATTTTAACCTGTTAGCGTCTAAAGGTTACTGTGTAAAGGTTTATACTGCTCCACAGGAACAGTTAGAGCAGGTTTCAGATTTAAAGGGCGATATCGTAATTCTGCAGAAGGGAAAGGTGAGCGTCACCTTCGCCGTTATTGCTAGGGAACCGTTTTCATTGGAAAATTTTGAGGAATTTACCCTTCCAGCGAAGAGCTTAAGCACTTTAATTGCGGAAAGAAAGCAGTTAATGATGCAGATCAAAGGGATTAAGGCTGAAGCTTCCCGCTACCACGCTGCCCGCCCACTCCTAAAACAGTATATGGATTATCTGAACGCAGAGTTAGAATACGAAGTTGCCAGGGCCAATGTTGTTGAAGAAGGGAATTTGGCCGCAATTGTCGGTTATATTCCTGTAGACCAGGTCGAACTGGTTAAAACATGGGCTGCCCGCCAGGCAATCGGCATTGCTATAACTGATCCAGCAGAGGACGACCACGTGCCAACCCTCATCCGCAACCCTCGGTGGTTAGAGATCATTAAACCAGTTTTTAATTTTTTGGGTACGGTGCCTGGTTACCGGGAGTTGGATATTAGTTTGTTTTTTCTTTCCTTTTTTATTTTATTTTTTGCAATGATTATCAATGATGCTGCCTATGGCGCGATTTTTTTCCTAGGCGGCCTAGGTGTAGTGTTGTTCAGTAAGTTTAATAAAAGAAGGCACCCGCTGGTAGCTGCTCTTTTTACATGTTTAGGGCTTGCTACCGTGGTTTGGGGAACGTTGAATGGCTCATGGTTTGGTAGCCCCGAATTAATTAAAGGTACTTTTCTGGAAAAATTGGTCTATCCTCCATTTATAGAAGGTTTTAGCGTTTATAACCCTTCTGGAGAGCTCTATACAGTCCTAACAGGTCAGGACGTAATTAAACTGCTCTGTTTCGTGATCGCTTTGATTCATCTGACCATTGCCCAGGTTTGGAACTTTTTACAGGAACTTGCTAACCGCTCCCTTAAAGCAGTGGCGCAGTTTGCCTGGATTGGTATAAATTTTGGCTTGTTTTACCTGGTGTTAAATATGGTGATGTATTTCGACCTTGACCAGGCATTAGGTGCCGGGGGGCTGATTGGGCGTGTGAGTTTAATTTTAATTCTGGGGGGGTTGGGGCTTGTTGTTCTGTTTGGTTCACAGCAAGGCAACTTTGCGAAGGGAATTTTAGCGGGTCTAGGAGATCTGTTACCGACTGCCCTGGATACGGTCAGCGCTTTTGGTGATCTAATCTCTTATATCCGGCTTTTCGCCGTGGGGTTGGCCGGGGCAGAAATTGCCAGCAGTTTTAACAATATGGCCAGCGGTTTGTTAGAGGGTAATACGTTTATCATAGGAGTTTTGATCTTAGTTTTTGGCCATGCTTTAAACTTTGTTCTTTGTATACTGGGCGTATTAGTGCATGGGATTCGCCTGAATATGCTGGAGTTCTCCGGTCGTCTCGGGATGGAGTGGTCTGGTCGGGAGTTTAGACCGTTTAAAAAACGAAAAACTGACGTGAAAACGGCGACATAATTAGGTTTCACGGTTCCCGCTACTGACGGGGTAAATCATTTTAAACCATCATATATAAATTACAAAAAATAAAAGATAAGGAGCAAAAAAGTATGACTTTTAATTTTGGACTTATTGGTATCGGCGCTGCGTTTGCTATTTCTGCTTTTGGTTCTGCTTTAGGTACAGGTGTTGCGGCACAAGCGGCTGTAGGGGCTTGGAAGCGTGCTTATTTGCAAAACCGACAGGCTTCTTTTTTGCTAGTTGCTTTTACCGGTTTTCCGCTGTCGCAGACTTTTTATGGTTTAATTTTAATGAACTCTCTTGTCGGTGCTTTGAACATGTTAGATGGCGGAGCGCTCTTGGGCATCGGCCTCTTTGGAGGGATGGCTATTGGAGCTTCTGCTTACCTACAGGGTAAGGCCGCTGCTGGTGCTTGCGACGCTTTTGGTGAGACTGGTAAAGGATTTGCCAACTACGTTTTAGTGCTGGGGATTATCGAATCCGTAGCTTTGTTGGCGATGGTCTTTTTGATGAACGTTATCGGCGCTATTACCGCCTAAAAAAATATTAAAAACAAAGGAGATGGCCCTGATAATCAGGGCCATTTTTATAATCACTTGATTTCTACCCTCATTTTTTCAATAGCTGCAGTTTGCTGGATTATAATGGGATCATCGTTTGGCTATCTATGGTATAATTAATGACAAAGATTATTTAGGAATCAACAAAGGAATTGATGAGTATATGTTTATAGCTGATCTACATATTCATTCAAAATATTCAAGAGCGACAAGCCGTGATTGTGCCCCGGAGGTTTTAGACCTTTGGGCCCGGCGAAAAGGTATCAGTGTTCTTGGTGCGGGAGATTTTACTCATCCCGCATGGCGAAGGGAATTAAAGGAGAAGCTTATCCCCTCAAGAGAAGGCCTTTATAAACTTAAAGATGAGTATCAGATTGACGATAAGATCAGTGGGGCAGCTTTTAGGCCGCATTTTATCGTCTCTGGCGAGATCAGTTCCATCTATAAAAAGAATGGTAAGCTGCGAAAAGTACATAATCTTATAGTTTTACCCAGTCTTGAGGATGCCGATTTAATAGCTGGTAGGCTCGAGGCCATTGGCAATCTACACTCAGACGGGCGTCCGATTCTAGGTCTGGACAGCAGGGATCTGCTGGAAATCGTTCTTGACGTCTGCCCCAGAGCGATTTTCATTCCAGCTCATATTTGGACGCCACATTTTTCTTTGTATGGAGCTTATTCAGGATTTGACAGAATTGAAGAATGCTTTGAAGACCTTACAGAGCATATTTTTGCTTTGGAGACAGGTCTTTCTTCCGACCCGCCCATGAATTGGCGTCTATCTGCACTGGATAAATATGCTTTGGTTTCTAACTCTGATGCCCATTCCCCTGCAAAACTAGGTAGAGAAGCAAACATTTTTGATACTGTCCTCTCGTACGAGGGCATATTGGACGCTTTAAGAAATTGCGGTAGTAAGAAATTTAAAGGTACGATCGAGTTCTTCCCAGAAGAGGGTAAATACCACTTTGACGGCCATCGGAAATGCAAGATATGCTGGAAACCCGCTCAGACAATTGCGGCAAAAGGGATCTGTCCTGTGTGCGGCGGCAGAATCACTGTTGGGGTTCTTCATCGTGTTGAAGAGCTGGCTGACCGGGAAGAAGGGTTTGTTCCTGCTTCGGCAAGGCCTTTTGAAAGTCTTGTGCCGCTAATGGAGGTAATTGCGGCTGCCCTCGGCTACACCACTGCCAGTAAAAAAGCACAAGATACTTATCTTGAGCTGATAAGGGAGCTTGGGCCTGACTTTTATGTACTCCGTGAGGCAGCGCTTAGCGATATTCGGCTGGTGGCAGGACCGTGTGTAGCAGAAGCTATTCGCAGGCTAAGATGTGGTAAGGTGGAGATACTGCCTGGATTTGATGGGGAATACGGTAAAATCAAGATCATAGATAAAAGCGAAATCGATAAAATTTCCGGCCAGCTGTCCTTTTTTAAAGAAGGACAGCGCAAACAAAAAAGAAAACAAGATTCTGTGCCTGCTTCGAGACAGCCTTTAATGGAAAGTTTCTTTCCTGGACAAAGGAATGAAAAGGTAGGTAATATTTCTGTTGACAACCCCTACGGGTTGAATAACAAACAGTGGGAGGCCGTTTCTTCAACCAGCAGGGCGATTTCCGTTATCGCTGATCCAGGAACAGGGAAAACAAAAACACTGGTCTCCCGGATCGCCTACCTGGTTGAAAAAGGTGGTATAGATCCTGCGCATATTACTTCTGTTACTTTTACCAATAAGGCAGCTGAAGAGATGCGTCTCCGTCTCGAAGCACACTTCAGAGATAAACAGATAGTAGATAAGATGACTATTGGCACTTTCCACTCTATCTGCCTGCAGATTTTATCCGCCTTGGAGGGCAGGGACAATATACATCTTATTGATGAATACAATGCTCTTTCGATAATCGCCGAGATTATAGAGGATATGGACTTGGAAATCTCGGCGCGGGAGGCTAAAAGAAAGATTTCACTGTTTAAAAATGGTGTATCGTTCGGTGGTGAGGTTCCCGCCCTTATTGCTAGATACGAAGAACAGCTTAAACGTTTTGGCGTTATGGATTTCGATGATCTCCTTCTCGTAGTTCTTCGCCAGTTTGAGGAGAGAAAGATTGAAGGCAGTTCAATGTCTAAGCAACTGGAAAGCGCATTTAAACACTTGCTTGTGGACGAATTCCAAGATCTAAACGCAGTCCAATACCGCCTGTTAAGAGAATGGGGCAGGAAGAGTGATAGTATTTTCATTATCGGTGATCCTCACCAGTCTATCTATGGATTTAGAGGTTCGGACTTTCGTTTTTTTGAAAGGTTTAAAAAAGATTTCCCCGGTATGCAAAACATTCGTCTCACACAGAATTATCGTTCAACAACGGAAATAATCGGCTCTGCCAGTTCAGTAATTTCAAAAGTTGAAGCTGTGGGAACGAACGGCAGGCTTGCCGGTTCGCTAGAAGCAGTAAGAGGCAACGGGATGAGAGTTCGTTTGGTAGAAGTCAGGGGTCGGTTCTCGGAGGCGCTTTTTGTTACCAAGGAGATAGGCCGTATGGTTGGCGGTATTGATATGCTTGCTGCCCATAAGCCTGTCTTACCTGTACCTGAAAGGAAGGGGTTAGAAAGAAGAAAGCTGCAGGGATTTTCCGATATTGCTGTTCTCTACCGTACAAACCGGCAGGCAGAGATTCTTGAGCGGTGCCTGTCAGAGGAGGGAATCCCGTATGTGGTTGTCGGACGGGATGAGTTTCTTGCAGAGGAACCGGTACGTAAGACCATCGCTTTTTTTCATTTTTTACTTAATCCTAGCAATATCCCTTCTCTATTAATATGCCTAAGAGCAGAGCATCTATATTCTACTGAACTTAGAGAAAAAATCCTTGATCATTACTCTGCCTCCGAGAAAGGTTTGCCGGCACTTGCCAAGATTATAGAAGAAATCAGCCCTTTACTTGGTCAGTTGCCGGACAAAGCAGACAAAAGTCGAAAGTTGATTGAACTGTGGGGGAAATATGAAGGACGAATTAATAAAGAAAAGCCGGTGGAGATTATTGAAGCCTGGATTAAGGACAACAACCTATCGGAAGAGAGATCAATGGAGATGTTATTAAATACATCCGTGACGTATGATGATCTGCCCTCCTTTATACATAGCTTGGTGTTAGGGCGGGAAAGCGATATTTTCCGCAGTGGGAGTAAAATTTATACCCCGGATGCGGTATCCTTAATGACCATCCACGGCTCAAAAGGTCTTGAGTTTTCCCGCGTGTTTATCTGCGGCGTAAACGATGGTGCTATTCCTTTAAGGAACAGCAGTTCCGATTGCGACCTCGATGAAGAAAGGCGGCTTTTCTATGTAGGGATGACTAGGGCTAGAGATGAACTAATTCTAATTAATTCCAGTGATGCGCCACCATCGCCTTTTATTGCAGATATTCCTGCAGAGCAGTTAACAAGAGAAAGTGCTTTTATACCAAAGAAAGAGTTTCAGCAGTACAAACAGACAAGTCTTTTTGATTATTTGCGTTAGCTTGCCTAAGTGCTTTTTTTGTGCTAAATTCTTTTCTGGAATACTGCTGTGGAAAAGTAACGCTGAAATGAATGCTCATAGACAGTATAAAAAATGGAGGGATTAAGCGATGATAACAGAAAGTATATTGGATATTATCGGTCAAACGCCGTTAATCAGCTTAAAGAAGCTTACAGGGTTGAATATCTTTGCCAAAGCAGAGTATTTAAATCCCGGCGGCAGTATCAAAGACAGGGTCGCTAAGTATATGATTGAACAGGCAGAGGCTAAAGGAGTTCTAAAACCCGGTATGACCATTATGGAGCCTACTTCAGGGAATACCGGCATCGGTATTACTTTAGTTGGCGTGCAAAAAGGATACCGGGTTGTTATTGTTATGCCTGAAAATATGAGCTAGGAAAGAAAAAAGATTATTAGGGCTTTAGGTGGCGAACTAATTCTGACTCCAGCGGAAGAAAGTGTCGGCGGAGCAGTGGAAGAAGTTAAAAGACAGCTAGCAAAGGATCCACACATATTTGTCCCTCAGCAGTTTGAAAACCCGGATAACCCTAAGACTCATTATCTGACAACAGCTGTGGAAATATGGGAGCAGATGGAGAACGACGTGGATATCTTTGTTTCCGGGCTAGGCAGCGGGGGAACTCTGGGCGGCATTGGCAAGTTTATTAAAGAAAGGAATCCTTCAGCTAAAGTCATCGCGGTGGAACCGAAAAACGTTTCTGCACTTCTAGGTCATGAACCTGGATTGCATAAGATTCAGGGAATCGGTGATGGTTTTATTCCCGATGTCCTCGATGTTAGCTTGATTGATGAAGTTATCGAAGTTACAGATGATGACGCTATTCAAATAGCCAGGGATTTGGCTAAAATCCAGGGAGCGCTGGTCGGCACCTCTTCCGGGGCCAATGTCTGGGCTGCGGTCAAAGCAGCTGAAAAATATGGCTCAGAGAAGAGAATAGTCACTGTTTTGCCAGACAGGGTCGAAAGATATTTTAGCACATCGCTAATATAAAGTTTTCACAAGGACTAATTGTCTAGGTTAGTTAAGGTTGGCGAGATGGGCTTGAAAAGTGAGCGTCCAGTTCTCTACATAATGGCCGCTAGCCCATTCGTCCATAATTACTTCCTCGCCGTCCTTTAAAGGGATTATTTCCAGAGGGGGATCGACGAGGTTTTCTTCTGCCATTTTATATACAATTATTTCTTTAAATGAAAGTTCGGTGGGTAAGCCCGATGATGGTAAAGGAGATATGCCTCTGATTCAACGTTTGGCGCAGAAAGATGTTTTGTTTCCCCATCCTGCTCCAGCCGGGAAACAACTTTCCAAGTTCCCTTGCAGCGGGAGCTTAAGGTTTCGTGGCGGGGTGATCTTCAGGGCGGCATCAGTGCTCTGCCCCACGCACCCTGCTGCCAGAACAATAAGCAGTAAGGCGATTATAATCACATTAATTTTTTTCATTGGCTATTCATCTCTTCTTTCGGTAAGGTGATCGTCACTTTTGTCCCCTTGTGGAGCTCGCTATGGATCTCCAGTTCTCCTTTCATCAGCCTAATGATCTCATCAGCGATAGAAAGACCAAGTCCATTTTGCGAGTTGCTAGATTTGCCTTTGTAAAATTTTTCTTTAATGTGCGGAAGATCAGCTTCTGAAATACCGCAGCCATTATCTTCAATAAAAAAAGTCGTCTTCAACGATAATCGGGTAAGACGCGGCCATCACCTTTTCTGTATTCATTTTCAGCCTGCTATTTTACGCTTGGGGTGAGCCGGGCGTCTTGTTCCTGCCGCAAAAACATCGAAGCGCAAGCATTAATGCCAGAGCAGACTTTCTCTGATGCAGAAAATCGGATGCTACAAACAAAACCGGATTTTTCATGGGAAAGATTATTTTCTGGCAAATTAACTGAGGCATACGAAAGCTACCTCAGTGATCAATTTCCTTTGCGGGAAACGTGGATAGCGATCAAATCTGCCAGTGAGCTTATTTTGCAGAAAAAGGATGATAACGGTGTCTTTTTGGGCAAAGACGGCTATCTCCTGCAAAAGCCGGAAAAGCTTGACCGTGCCTTGTTAGAAAGAAATATGGAAGCGCTCAACTGTTTTTGTGAGAGGATTCACCCCGTCCCCGTCTATTTTTTGCTTGCTCCCAATGCAGTACATATCTTAGTTGACAGGTTGCCGCCTTTTGCTGCGGCTGCAACGGATACAGCTGATATTAGGCCGCTTGTGGCTGGACGGTTTTCGACCACCAGGATAACACTGATCGATGTTTACCAAACCCTCACTGCACATAAAGAAGAATATATATATTACCGCACAGATCATCACTGGACTACCAAGGGCGCATACTATGCTTATCAAAAGGCAGCTGAACAAATGGGTTTCGAGGCTCTTGATTTGAATGATTTAAAGTTACGCAAGTAAGTGACAGTTTTTATGGTACACTATACTCTAAAAGCGGTTGGCGTTTTATAAAACCCGATGCGATTTATCTTTTTCTGCCTCAAGATGAATACATCGGTTACGTTGAGGTTGAATATGTAGATGAAGGAAGGGTTAGCGATTGTCTGTATGAAAGAAAACACCTACAAAAAAAGATCAATACCGCGTATTTCTTGATGGAAACCATTCACTGGTAAAGATCCGCACCAGAATAGATACAGGGAGAAAACTGCTGGTAATTAAGGATTCTTATGCGCATTCCTTTGTCCCTTTTCTGGTGAATCATTATGCTGAGATCCATCTTATTGATCTGCGTTTCTTTAACGACAATCTTCTACGATATGTTGAGCAGAATAATTTTACAGAGGTTTTAATCCTTTATAGTGCGCTCTCCTTTGCCGAGGATCGATCGGTAGTAAAATTAGCAGTGAATGAAAATTAGTATTTAAGGGTCAGACCTTTATAGCTTAGTTTGAAAATTGGAGTGGAGACGATGAAACCAAAGCAATTGCTGTGCATAATTTTTTTAGTTGTGGTTTTGATAGTGCTGCCGGGCTGCATTAACCAGGAGAGGGAGGCTAGGCCCGAAGAAGAACAAAACGGCCAAGAAGAGCAGGTCCCTGGCAATGAAGAGGGAACAAGCATGCCAGAGGGAAAAGGAGAGCCGGAGAAAAAAGACGACGCAGCAGCACTGCTGAAAGAGATGACCTTGGAAGAAAAAATAGGTCAACTGGTGATGGTCGGTTTTGACAATACCGTAGTTGATGAGCATATCGAGGAGATGATCAGGGAAAAGCGGGTTGGTGGACTGATCCTCTATGAAAGAAATATAAACGATGCCAAACAGCTAAAGGCGCTGATCGCCAACTTGAAGGCGGTTAATGAAGTAAACAGGCTGCCTCTTTTTATCGCGGTGGATGAAGAAGGAGGGCGGATCAGTCGCCTGCCGGAAAGCTCGCCGAAATTTCCTTCTAATTTAGAGATCGGACGAGAAAACGATCCAGATTATTCGTTTAGCATTGGAAAGTCAATCGGCACGGAGCTGAAAAAATTTGGATTTAACATGAACTTTGCCCCAGTGCTCGATATCCTCAGCAACCCCGAAAATGATGTGATCGGGGACAGATCTTTTGGCGATAATCCAGCCGTTGTCAGCAAGCTCGGAGTAGCAACGATGAAAGGGCTGCAGAGCGAAAACATCGTCTCTGTGGTGAAGCATTTTCCCGGCCATGGGGATACGCATCAAGATTCGCATATAGAACTACCGGTAGTGAAACACAGCCGCGAACGACTTGATCATTTTGAGTTTGTCCCCTTTAAAGACGCGATTGCAAGCGGGGCAGAAGCGATTATGACAGCCCACATCATCTTCCCTCAATTGGATGCCAATAAGCCAGCAACTCTCTCCCAGGAAATCTTGACCGGTATTTTACGCAATGAGTTTTGGTTTCAGGGCTTGATTATCACCGATGATCTTGAAATGGATGCGATTGCCGAAAACTACGACCTGGGAGAAGCGGCGCTCGCTGCAGTGCGGGCAGGTGCTGATATTGTTCTAGTGTCACACCATCGGGAGCAGCAGGAAGAGACCTTAAATAGGTTAATAGAAGCTGTACGGCAGGGGGAGCTTGATGTAGAGCGCGTCGAGGAGAGTGTGGAAAGAATTATCAGGCTTAAAATGCTATTAAGATAAAAATCTACAATAAAAAGGTTAAGGTCAACCATGGGAAGACGGTCTTTTCATCTCTGAAGAGCTTATTGGCTGTGATAACATTTATAAATTATGTAGTATTGAGGTGTCTCCTTTTAAAATGAAGAAACAGGAAAGATACGAAAAGTATATACAGCAGTTTGTCTCAATTTTTAGCTGCCCGCTCTGCTCTGCTTCTATGCGCTTAGAGGGTTCAGGCAGCCTTGTCTGTGCTGCAAAGCACACCTTTGATCTTGCTAAACAGGGATATGTCAATTTCATGACCCGCCCAGTGAAATCCAAATACGATAAAGAGTTATTTGAAGCACGTAAGAGAGTAGTTGATAGTGCCCTGTTCGAACCTTTACATAAAGTTATTAGTGAGCTAATTTGCAGCGAAGAAAAAGGTTTAAAGCAAAGGTTAAAGGAAAGAACGTTGATAATCCTCGATGCAGGATGTGGGGAAGGATCGCATCTCTTTCGTATAAAGAATAAACTCACCGCTCACTTTAGGACTGAAGTAACAGGGGTGGGTATTGATCTGGCAAAAGAAGGTGTTTCCATTGCCGCAAAGAGTTATGCAGGGATGATCTGGTGCGTTGCTGATCTTGCCCATAGTCCTTTTAAAGGGGATACCTTTGATGTAATTCTCAACATCCTGTCGCCTGCAAATTATGCAGAGTTTAATAGACTGTTAAAAAAAGATGATGGTATGATTATAAAAGTGATCCCCGGAAGTGATTACTTAAAGGAGCTAAGAGAAGTGCTTTATCCGGAAGCAGCGGGGAAGAATTATTCAAATCAACGTATAACCGAAAGATTTAAGACAGGTTTTGGGAAGATAGAGAAATACCGCGTCTCCGAGATAGTATCTTTAAAGCAATCACTTATCCCATCGTTATTTCGGATGACTCCTTTATCTTGGCCTGTATTAGAAAGAAAGATAATTGATTTTGACGCGATAGAGATACCCGCGGTAAGTATTGATTTAGACATTTTAGTGGGTAGAAAAGAAAAATAGTGCCTTTAAGGCACTTTATCTACGTAAGCATAACCGTACCGCTGTTTTACAATCCGTAATTAATGGAAATCGATGTCGATCCTCTTTTTGTGAGCATCCATTTTTTTGGGCATCCGTACTTCAAGAACGCCATTTTTGTAGGAGGCTTTTGCCCCTTCATCTGATACAGCGCTCGGAAGGGATATTGATCGCTGGAAACGGCCTACATATCGCTCTTTACGATAGAGACGCTCATCTTTTATTTCCTCTGTCTTATTGATCGTCCCACTAATATTTAAGGTGTTATTGACAATTTCAATATGCACATCTTCCTTTTTCCTCAGTCCAGGGAGATCGCAGCTCGCCACAACTTCATCTTCTGTTTCATATACATCTACCCGTATTCCACCAAGATTATGTTCGCCAGCGAAGGCAAGCGGAAAATCCGTAAAAAAGCGATCGAACT
>JAAZDR010000318.1 GCA_012512705.1 Bacillota bacterium | reverse complement strand
TTGAGCCATTCAAATTCCTCCTCTTAGAATTTTGGTTTGTCCAACTTCTATTCTAACTGAGGAATTTGTTAATGGCTCTCCTATTTTTTTAGAAAACCATTTTTACACCATTATACGGACTCAACTATCATCAGGACGTGAAACAGGTTTACCACAGCATCAGTGTAGGGCAAAGCGATAGGCACAGGCAGGGCAGGCTTGATCATCAGTTTACCGCCTGGCACCACAGTAAGGCGCCACAGCCCTGAACCTTGGCGGCCCAGCCGTGGTTTGATAACGATGTCGCCATGCTGCGACAATGCTTGATGCAAGGAAGCCATATCGTACTCATAGGTGTTGGGCAGGCAGGCCGCCAAATCAGTGGCAGACAGCATTCGGTGGACCACCCATTTGTCGAACTGGGTCACTTGGTTGAAGACCTGGAGCTTTGGGGAGAGGGCAATCAAGCGGCTGATCAGCTGCGGGTCATGGGGGTACAGCCGGTTGTAGATCGTTTTCGGCAGCGGCAGGCGCTTGAAATGCGTACCATACCTGGTCAGGTAGAGCCCTGCGGCGGTGTGTTTTTCCCAGCAGATGCCCTCTGGTGTGAATGCCAAGAGCTTTAGATTGTGTCTTGCTGCATATTCGGCATACGGTTCGCTGGAATGCTCATTGACTAAGAGCCCTATGGGATGATCCAGACGCATGTTCGCAACCACCTTTCGATGGTGTAAAGATAGTCTCCCACTCTTAGCTACGTTTTTGATCTGAGTGAATAACCTATTGACTGAAGGGGTGATTGCAGACCACTTCAGTTTCCGGGTGGGAGGTGAACCACTTGACAGGTCAACAACAAACCTTCTTGATTTTCGTTGCTTTGATCCTCGTGTTTGCTTTGGCTATCATTTTGTTAGCCTAGGTGTACAAAGCGAGAAAGCGAGTTCACTTTGAAGGGTAGTGGAATTACCACTACCTTTCAAAATAGGAGCGGGTTACTAAGACATCTTCGGTTCCAGAACAGTATAATGAGGTAGGTTTAAGGAGGTGGAACCCTTGGGGCGTAAACTAGATTTCTTGAACATGGATACCTTGTCGGTTCTCCTGCCTGTGGTGATGGCTGTGATCCCTCATTTTAAAAACAGCGGGTCCCGGCGCGAAAAGGACCGGGTTAAGGCCAGAGAACGGGCTTACAAAGGCAAGGAGATCGAACCGGAAGAGGAGCCATCCACTGTTGATACGCTCATGAAGCTGATTCCGACCCTGACTGCGGCACTGCCAGCTTTGAAAGCTGCGGTCACCGGAGCGGATGATACTATGGCTCAACAAGCCATTGAGCGCCTGCAGACGGCTTTGACCGGGACTAGAGAACACCCGGAAGAAGTATCGTCTCGAGTGCTCGAGATTCTGCCTGAGTTGTTGAGAGTACTGAGCGAACTAAGCAAAACGAACCCGGAAGCCAAGAATACCAATCTTGATCAGGTTGCCGAAGCCTTGACCGAGGTCATTGCCAGCGAGCAGCAAGCGGCAGCCAATGAGAACAACAAGGGGTAATTGGTTACGATAATGAAGAAGGGCGATCGCATGGTCGCCTTTTTTTGATCATCCCAGCGGGTGCGGCAGGTTTATACCCGGCTGTGCAGAAACTGATCCGTGAACGGAAAGGTGGGGTGATCAGTGATGAAGAACACGTTGATTTTAAGGTATCCAGCATCTTGGTGGTCGAATCTGTGGCGCGATGTACTGCCCAGCGGCAACGGCCGCATCGGCGCCGCGGTCTACGGCGGCGTCCACCGGGAAACTGTTCTTATCAATCACTACGGATTGTGGCACGACGGATTCA
>JAAZDR010000071.1 GCA_012512705.1 Bacillota bacterium | reverse complement strand
TAATAAAGCCTATCCAGTTCCCGCTCCTGCAAAAGAGAATGCAGCCGTTCTTTCAAAGGGAAAAGAGCCTGGGAAGCAGCGGCCAGTAAAGCACCTCTCTGGGGAAAATCTTTTTGTTCATGCTTACTGGTTTTTGTAAACAATCGACAGTCAAGATATCTTTCCATCAAAGCCTCTAGAGTATATTCATCCTCTAAAGGGTCAAGTAAATAGGCAGCTATATAGGTGTCGAAAACAGCGTTTCTTAACAGAATTCCGTTCTCTTTACATTGTTTATATAAGGGTTTTAAATTATGGGAATACTTAAGTAAATCCGAGTCTTCCAGATAAGGGCGCAAGAGCTGCCATACCTTTGCTTGGGGCATGGTTCCTTTTTTTGCATCAGGAGTAAAAAAGAGGTAACAACCATCCCCTTCACCCGTTGACAAACCGAGGCACCCTACAAAGCACTGCAAGTTTGCAGAATAGACCTTTTCATAAATAAACGATAAGTATCCTGTTTCCTCTAGTTTTTTACAGTAATGACGTAACGCCTCTAGTGAAGCTATAGATCGATTATTGCTAAAAGCCGTTTTTTCAATTACGGGAGAAGAGTCCTCAACTGCAGGAAGCTTGTCCAACAGCCTTTTAAATTCTAATTCCCGAAATTGAGAAGTTAAAACCTTATAATCAGGTTTCTTTAACCGGCAATCATTCCAAGAGAAATCTAAAGGCACATCTCGTTTTATCGTAGCCAGCTCTTTGCTTATCAGGGCCTGTTTTGCGTATTTCTTTAAATTATCGCCCACTCTTTTGCCTTTAATTTTATGGCCATGTAAGAGTATGTTCTCCAAATTACCATATTCTTGTAAAAGCCTGGTGGCAGTTTTATCGCCAATACCTGGAACGCCGGGTATATTATCCGAAGGATCGCCTTTTAACCCCTTATAATCAATCAACTGTTCTGGTGTTAATCCATATTTCTGCAGGATTGACTCAGGTGTATAGGAATGCAGATCAGTTATCCCCCTTCGCGTTAAGCGTACAGAAGTTAACCTTGAAACAAGCTGCAAAAGATCTCCATCACCGGTAACAATAATACTCCGTAACCCTTTTTGTTCAGCAAGATTGGTGATTGTGCCGATAAGATCGTCTGCTTCATAACCATCCAATTCTAAAGCAGGGATTCTAAAACCTTTTGTTAATATCTCTTTTAAAAGCGGAAGTTGCTCGCTAAACTCCTTAGGACTCCGTTCGCGCTGTGCTTTGTATTCAGCATACAACTGATGGCGAAAAGTAATGTGCGGAGTATCAAAAACAGCAATACAATAATCCGGCTTCTCGTTTTCAAGAAGTGGTATTAACATGGTCATAAAACCATATATAGCATTTGTATATATGCCGGTGGATGTTGCTAATAATGGAAGGGCGTAAAATGCCCTGTATCCTAGGCTATGGCTGTCAATCAATAGTAATTTGCCGTTATCTTTCATAATCGTCCACCTCACTTCTCCTGTATGTATCTTAACATAGAAGCATCTCTTTTACTATAAAAAAAGAGGACCGGTATGATTTACCTGTCCTCTCAGCTAATGTGAATCTATCTTTCTTTTTTCTTTTTCTTCTTTGCCTTTTTTTTGTTAACGGGAGAAAAACAATCACAGCTACTCGCAGGATCAAATTCGTCACTAAATTCTACATCTATTCCCTTTACCCTATGGTCATCCAACTGGCATTTACCATTTTTCTGATGTAGACAGCGTGCTTTACAGGATACAGCCAAAAAGTTCACCTCCTGGCAGATAAACTGTTTTTTGTAATTTAATTTACCCACCAGGGATAAAAATATTACTGTAGTTAATTATCAAGCCTTCTTCATTTCTTGAGGCAACATTTTAAACGCCTGAATAATCTCTTGTTTATCTTTATCCGCTCCCGAAAATACCGCCGAGCCGGCGACAATGATTGTCGCTCCCGCCTCAACCACTAAAGGGGCTGACAAAAGATCTATTCCTCCATCCACTTCTAGCTCAATTTTTTGTTTAACAGCTTTTAAACGTTGGGAAAGTTTTTTAATCTTAGGCAGCATCGCCGAAATAAACTTCTGTCCACTAAATCCAGGATTTACGGTCATAATTAGCACGAGATCTATCTCTTCCAAAATATATTCCAAAGCTTCAAGTGGTGTAGAAGGGTTTAGTGCTATACCTGCTCTGAGCCCTAGTTTTTTTATCTCCTGTAGAACACGATGAGGATGACGGCAACTTTCATAGTGAATTGTAATTAGGTCGGCTCCTGCTTCTTTAAAACACCTAAGATAATCCTGAGGATTCT
>JAAZDR010000070.1 GCA_012512705.1 Bacillota bacterium | reverse complement strand
GGCCTACACCTATCAGCACTGCTTTACGATAAAGCCAACCTGCGTCCGACACTCATAGCCACCTGCCTTGTCTCCTCAAGCATCTGTCTAAAGCGTTCAGGGTTCAACGACTGCGGTCCATCGGAAAGCGCCTCCTGAGGACGGGGGTGAACCTCAACAATAAGCCCATCAGCGCCAGCTGCAATGGCTGCCCGTGCCATTGCCGGCACCCACCTCCAATTTCCTGTCCCATGGCTTGGATCAACAATTACCGGAAGATGGGAAAGATATTTGACAATCGGAACAGCACTCAAGTCAAGTGTATTGCGCGTATAATGTTCAAATGTACGGATTCCCCGCTCACATAAAATCACCTTTTCATTACCCTCGCTCAGAATATATTCAGCTGCCATCAGCCATTCTTCAATAGTCGCTGACATCCCCCTCTTAAGGAGGACAGGCTTTTTCTGCCGACCTAGTTCCCGTAGAAGATAAAAATTCTGCATATTACGAGTTCCGACTTGCAAGATATCGGCATGTTCTGCTACTAAGGGGACATTATACTGGTTCATTACCTCAGTTACGATTAAAAGCCCTGTCTCTTCACGGGCGCGGGAAAGATATTTTAACCCTTCTTCCTCGAGCCCCTGAAAACTGTAGGGCGAAGTGCGCGGCTTAAATGCTCCGCCACGCAAGATGTTAACCCCAACCTCTTTTACAATACGTGCTGAT
Organism: Bacillota bacterium; assembly: GCA_012512705.1. Taxonomy (GTDB): domain Bacteria; phylum Bacillota; class Dethiobacteria; order DTU022; family JAAZDR01; genus JAAZDR01. The sequence continues at coordinate 897 of JAAZDR010000070.1, read as the reverse complement.
TCCAGAAGCTCTTTTTCGCCTTCAACAGCGCAGGGACCAGCAATGACCACAACATCCGGCCCGCCGATTTTTATATCCCCAAACTCGATAACCGTATCCTCCTTTTTAAATTCCCTACTTACAAGTTTAAAAGGCTTGGAGACATTAATCACTTTATCGACCCCAGGCATCGACTCCAGCGTCAAGGCGATAGAATCATTATACTCTCCGATCACCCCCAGGACTGTGCACGTTTCCCCGGTAGAACGATGAACCCCGTAGCCAAGTTTTTGTAGTCGTCTGCTTACCTCGTTAATCTCTTCTTCTCTGGCAGCAGCATGCATAACAACAATCATAAAAGTCACCCCTTTTTAAAAATATCCTTTTCGTTAGATAAAAATAAGCTCTCGTCCATCTCAGGGACGAGAGCTTATCTCGCGGTACCACCCTGGTTGGGTCGTAAACCCCACCTCATTCAAAGATAAAGCATCCTTATCTCTTTCTTCTGCTAACGGTAACAACCGTCAAAGCCTAATTGCGAAAAACGCTTTCAGCCTGCGTCTCCCGGATGTAATTCACAGATTAACCTGGTGCCGGGTTACAGCATCCCCCGGCTCTCTGCAACCATAAGTTAATCTGCTACTGCTTCCGTTCATCAACTTTGCAATATAAAATTTGTTAATTAATTCTACTATGCTGTCTTTTCTTTGTCAAGATTCCTCATAAGTACGACGCATTCGCCCCAGCCCAAAATGATCATGAAGAGTCTTGACAGCATTATTGAGATCTTTTTGATCAATAAGTAAAGAGATCGTAATATTTGAATCGCCGGTTTGTAAAATCTCAACATTATTTTCGTTAAGAACTTTTATCACCCTCGCCATCACCCCCGGAATATTACGCATACCCGCTCCGATC
>JAAZDR010000069.1 GCA_012512705.1 Bacillota bacterium | reverse complement strand
GTTCAAAGGTGCATTCAGGAAGCCCTTCTTGAGACTAATCCCAGCTACATAGCCTCTCTCTGGGTAGAAGGTCGCTTACCCTACTTCTCCTTCTCATTACCTTAACTAGTTCGGTCAATTTATGCATTCATTATAGCGGCTCACTTGACTTGTTGTCAACCGAACAGCTTACTTTTCTAACAATATTTTAGCTGAAGAATAAAGTTTTCTTTTCCATACAACACTATTGCTGCAAATTAATTCAGTAACACCCCAGCACAAAGAAAAGAGGAGAACTTATGAAAACAAGCACCAAAGTCAAAGTTGCCTCTCTCGGGGCAACAAACTTTATCGTCGTTCTTGTGAATACAATTCTTTTTCCCGTATTTCCGCAAATCAAAGAAGCTTTAAATATTGGCATGCAAGAGTTATCTTTACTACACATAAGCGTCTCTTTTCCTTCAGCGCTCATAAATCCGCTCGGTGGAATCTTGGCTGACCGCTGGGGACGGAAAAAAGTGATGATCCCTTCCCTCATTCTCTACGGTTTTGGTGGTCTAGTAGCCGGTGCGTCTATCTTTCTCTTAGAAAAACCTTTCTATACAATACTTTTGGGCCGTCTCTTACAGGGCATCGGTTCGGCAACACCGATGTTTTTAACAATTGCCCTCGCAGGTGATATTTTCCAGAGTGATGAAAGAACGAAAGCGATCGGATACTTGGAGGCCGCTAATAGTCTAGGCAAACTGTTTAGTCCGATCATTGGCGGATTCATCAGTCTCATTGCCTGGTATGCGCCTTTTTTTTCCTATATCATCTTTACAATCCCGGTAATTATAGCCATCTGGTTACTTATTGATGAGCCCGAACCAAAGCGGAGACAAGTAAAAGAAGAGCTCAAATCACTGCACAAATTAAAAAACCCCTCCAATATACTAGCCATGTGTACCGCCTTTCTCGTAATTTTTGTCACTATCGGTACAATGTTTTGGCTCAGCAACGTTCTCGAGGATCGTTTAAACATCGGTAAAGTATTACGAGGTTTTGTCATCTCTCTACCAGTGATGGCTCTTATGGCGACTACAATATTTGCGCACTCACTAGGGAAAAAATTAGGTATTCGCTTGATGATGATCGTGGGACTTTTCCTAATCGCTGCGGCTATGGTCGGAATCGCCTTTTTGTTAAACACCCATCTGTTTTGGCTTTTTATTGCACTCGTAGGCATAGGTGCCGGCTTGTTGCTCCCCTCCCTAGATACTGTTAGCACAGCGCTCTCTTCAGGAGAACACCGCGGTGTTTTTACTACGATATTCGGCAGTATCCGCTGCCTAGGGTCAGCAGTTGCTCCTTATGTCTTTACAATACTTTTGAAAATTAGTCTACCAGCTACTTTCCTCCCAATCGCTTCGGTAAGTATCCTGCTCGGCATCGCTATTCTTCTCCTTTTCCAGGAAGATAAAATTTTGCCTAAAAATCTTCGCCCTCAAGGATAAAAAATTAAATCTCTAAATTTTTAAGAATTTATTTTTCTGAGGAGAACGACTGCCTCTGCAGCCATCCCTTCACCCCGCCCGAAAGAATCAAGCTTTTCTGTAGTGGTCGCTTTTACATTGATTAACTCACCAGCAATATTTAAAACCCGGGCCAGGTTTTCGATCATGGCAGGTATATAAGGTGACAGTTTCGGCTGCTCAGCAATAATTATACTATCAATATTTACCAACCGATATCCCTTTTTTTCCATAAGCTTCTTGATTTCAGTAAGCAGAGAGAGACTGGGAAAATTACGAAAACGCTCATCAGAATCCGGAAAATGATAGCCGATGTCTTTCTCTCCCATTGCACCTAGAAGGGCATCCATAATCGCATGGACGAGAACATCTGCATCAGAATGGCCCTCCAGGCCGAATCTAAAAGGTACCCTTACACCACCCAATACTAAAGGTCGCCCTTCTACTAAACGATGGACATCATAGCCGATACCGACTCTCATTCCTTCACCCGCCTTTGCTTTAAAAAAGCTTCTGCAATCAAAATATCCTCAGGCGTTGTCACCTTTATATTTTCATAACTTCCCTTAGTAAAACAAACCTTTTCTCCTAAATGCTCGACTAAAGAGGCATCGTCAGTGCCGCAAAATCCACTGTTACGTGCCTCCTGATGCGCTCTTTCCAATAATGAACGTTCAAAACACTGAGGTGTATGGACTGCACGCAGTTGGCTGCGGGGAATTGTGGTAGCGACAAACCCATGGCGTTCTTCCTTAATTGTATCCTTTACAGGAACAGCAGAGACTGCTGCTCCACAGCGAGAAGCCCCCTGGATGGCTGCCTCTAAAATTGCAGCTGTTACCAGGGGGCGAGCCCCGTCATGGATACAAACTATTTTAGCCTGAGGGTCAAGGGAATTTAAAGCATTATAAACAGAATGTTGACGTTCTGCCCCGCCAACAACAATTTTTACTTCTTCTCCCATAAAATAAGGTTCTAAAACCAAACGGCGCAAGAGCTGCTTCTCTCCCGGAGCCACAACAACGATCACTTCATGAAAAAGACCTGAAGCAAAAAACACCTCCAACGTCCAGGCCAGAATTGGGCGCCCTAAAAGTGGTAAATACTGTTTGTTAATATACGACTGCATGCGTTTGCCTTTTCCCGCTGCAGCTATCACTGCCGAGACAAACATCTTTACTTTACCCCACCAGAAAGACGTTCCGCAGCATATTTAGGTTTGGCAAAAATCATTCGCCCCGCTGCTGTTTGTAGCACGCTTGTGACAAGCACTTCAATATTTTCACCAATATGGCGCTTGCCACCCTCAACAACAATCATCGTTCCATCATCGAGATAAGCAACGCCCTGACCAGCCT
>JAAZDR010000068.1 GCA_012512705.1 Bacillota bacterium | reverse complement strand
GGCAGATACAAAGATCTCGGCACATACAGACAGCTACTGCAGAAAAAGGAGTTTTACACAACAGCGTTTGGTATTTTTCTTATCGTTTTAAGCTTCATATTCGAAAAAAACGGGTTCATTTTTTTGCCTGAACTTCTCGCCATGTCTGCACTGGCAATCCTAGGGGGGCCGATCATTGCCGGAGCAATAAGAGGACTCATGCGCAAAAAACTGAATGTGGACGAACTGGTTAGTCTAGCTATTATCGCCTCTGTAGTAATCGGTGAATACCTTTCGGCTGCTATTATTGCCCTGATCATGGTGCTTGGTTCACTCCTGGAAGAAACTACTGCTCAAAAAGCCCGTTCTGCTATTGATGCTTTGATTCGCTTGGCACCTGACAAAGCAGTTGTCCTACGCGGGGGAGAAGAATTGGAAGTTCCGATAGAAGAATTACAACTAGGGGAAAGGCTCGTGGTTCGTACGGGCGAAAAACTGCCCGTTGACGGCAGGGTTATGAAGGGAAAGGCCTTGTTGGACCAAGCACCTTTAACTGGTGAATCCGCTCCAGTAGAGAAAACGGTCGGGGACGATGTTTATGCCGGAACGGTGATTTATTCCGGTATGCTGGAAGTGGAAGTAAATAAAGTAGGAGAAGGCACTGCCCTGGGAAAATTAATTGAGCTTGTGCAGGAAGCGGAAAAACAAAAAGCTCCAGTCTTAAGGATTGCAGACCGCTATGCTCGCTACTTTACCCCTGCTATCATTACTTTAGGGCTGATAGTTTTGTTAATAACAAAAGACATTTACCGTGCTATAACAGTTTTAATCGCTGGCTGCCCCTGTGCTTTTATCCTGGCATCACCTACCGCAGTAGTTTCTGCCCTAGGCAACGCTTCAAAAAACGGTATTTTGGTCAAAGGCGGGGGCATCCTAGAGGAAGCATCGAAAATCAATGCTGTTCTTTTTGACAAAACTGGAACCCTTACCAGCGGTAGACCGAAAGTTTCCGCAGTAGAAGCACTCAACGATGTGTCACCGGATTCCATCCTTTCAATAGCAGCTTCGGTCGAAAAATATTCCGCCCACCCCTTAGCTCGCGCCATTCTTGAAGCAGCGGAACAAAAAAAATTGGTTTTATCCGATCCCTGCCACTACCGAAACCTTCCAGGCAAAGGGGTTGAAGCCGTTGTTAAGGGCAACAAATACGCCGTGGGTAAAATAGAGGACAAAACCTTGCTAAAACTGTCACGGAACTCAAGCAAGGCAAAAGCGGATTCAAGCCAAAAAGCTGTTGCAATTTGGGAAGATGGCATTCCCATTGGCATTATTTATTTTGAAGAGGAGATCAGGGACGGCAATAATACGCTGGCAAAAGAACTTATCGATGCTGGTGTATCAAAAATTCAAATGATTACTGGAGACGAACAAAAGATCGCTGAACAGGTAGCCAAAAAAGTTGGCATAAAAGAATACTTTTCTGATGTTTTACCCGAAGAGAAATTAAAGCAAGTAAAAAATCTGCAGCTGGAAAAATTTAAAGTAGCCATGGTCGGTGACGGAATAAATGACGCCCCTTCCCTGGCTGCAGCTGATATCGGCATTGCTATGGGAGCTATGGGAACAGATGCAGCGATAGAAGCTGCAGATGTTGCTTTGATGGGGGATGATATAACAAAGGTGCCTTATTTTTTAAAACTAGGTAAAATAACAGTTAGGACTATAAAATTTAACATTTTCTTTGCGCTAATTTTCAACATACTTGCCCTAGCCGCCTCTAGCGCCGGCTTGTTAAACCCTGTTACCGGTGCACTGGCGCATAATATTGGATCTGTGATTGTGGTGATCAATTCGGCCAGATTAATTAAAACTTCCAGGGTTCCTAACCTGCCATAGAGTGAATCTTTCCGGAACATACACGAAAACCCCTGAAATCAGGGGTTTTCATTGTATAAAAATGATTATTGCATCATCCAGACTTATGTTAAAAAGGTTATAGTTCATGAAAACACAATCAACATAGAAAAATTGTGGATTTGACTGGTGGAGGCGGCGGGAGTCGAACCCGCGTCCGAAGGTATAAAATCAAGAGCGTCTACGAGCGTAGTCTTGACTTCGCTTTCACACCACGGTTTCCTCAAGACCGGATACCAGTGGTGCTAGCTCTATTATAGTTCCCCTAGTGCTTGGGCAGAGCGAACCGGCACCGGGTAGCCTGTATTTATGACACCTGCGATCCAATCCCACAGGCAAGGAAAGGGCAGATGCGCCACTGGTTAATTAAGCAGCAGCGAGAACTTGATTATCGTTGGCGTTTATAGCCTTCCATGTTTTAACCAGGCCATGGTCCTGGACTCGCAGCTCCTGCTTTTGCTACCCCCGTCGAAGCCATGTCGCCCCCTTGTTAGGTTTTAGAGGTATAAGCATTATTTAATACTTTTGTTTTTCTTTAAAAGCGCGTTCAATCTCTCGGCGGGCATCTTTTTCCGCCAGAGTGCGCCGTTTATCATATGTTTTCTTGCCTTTGGCAAGCGCAATCTCTACTTTAATCTTACCACGGACAAGGTAAAGACGCAAGGGGATTAACGTATAACCCTTTTCCTGAACCTTTCCTATTAGGCGCTTGATCTCTGACTTATGCATCAAGAGCTTACGCGTTCGCAGCGGATCATGATTGAAGCGGTTGGCCTGCTCATAGGGACTAATGTGCATATTAAAAAGATACAGTTCGCCGTTTTCGATATGCACATAGCTATCTTTGAGGTTAACCTTCCCTGCCCGTGCTGACTTCACTTCTGTCCCTAGAAGGACAATCCCTGCCTCGTAAGTTTCTTCAATAAAATAATCATGTCTTGCTTTACGATTTTGTGTCAGCACTCTTTCTTCCATACGGGCCACCTCAATAAAAATTAATTAACCCTACCTGCCTGCTAACTTTGAGACAAATAGGGTGCATTGAAATACCTCGTGGTTTAAACATTATAACACCAGCCTGACAGAAGCGTCAACTGCTTACAATCATGCTGATCAATATTTGCTATTTAATGGGAAAGAATTACTTGAAATAGTTTAAAATAGCGAAGGAAGCTTTAGCAAATGAACTTTTTCAGGCAAGGGCAAAGTCAATCATCCGATCTGAAAGATTGACCTTAATTAGCTTGACCCGCAGCGGTTCTCCTAATCTAAAGGTCTTTCCCGTATTTTCTCCAACAAGAGCATATTGTTTCTCGTGAAAACGGTAATAGTCATCTTCGAGAGCGCTTACATGCAGCATTCCTTCAACCGTGTTTTCAAGCTCTACGAAAAGCCCGAAAGAAGTAACCCCGCTTACAATTCCCTCAAATACTTCCCCCTCTTTACCCTGCATATACTCTATTTTTTTCAACTCCACGCTTTCCCGTTCCGCATCAGCAGCAACCCTTTCTGTGTGTGAAATATGCTCGGCAACCTTCGGAAGTTCGAGGGCCAGCTTGCGGCGACGCTTCAATGTGAGATCTTTTTGCAGACAATGCCTCAAAATCCGATGAACACACAAATCTCCGTAGCGACGAATCGGAGAAGTAAAGTGGGTATAGTATTGGGCTGCCAGACCGAAATGTTCCTGCCATTCAGCACTATAACGCGCCTGCTGCATAGAGCGTAAAAGCAAATAGCCTACCAGTTTTTCTCCTCGCGTGCCCTTGGCCCGTTCCAGAAGCCGTTGCAGATCCGCAGGCTTCGCCCTGTATAGATCACCTGGCAGACTCAGTCCAAAAAGTGTAAGCAGATCGCGGAGGGCTGCAAGTTTCTCTACCTCTGGCTTGCCATGGACACGGTAGATAAAAGGCACGCCTTCTTGATAAAAATGAGAGGCAACTACTTCATTGCAAGCAAGCATGAACTCCTCAATGATATTCTCCGCTATACCAAGAGCTCGTTTCTCTACAGCAAGAGGATGACCATCTTCATCAAGGAAAACTTTTGTCTCCGGAAGATCAAAATCTATTGCTCCGCGCTGTCTTCTTTTCTCTTTTAGCTGCAAAGCCAGTGTTTTCATATCTTCAAACATCCCTACCAAGGGCTCGTAACGACTACTGCGGAATGCAGGATCTCCATCCAATATTTTTTGTACTGTCTCATAGGTCATCCGCTCTCTGGAACAGATAATACTTGGGGCAAAATGATAGGCTAAGCGGTTTCCCTGTTGATCGAAATCAATAAATGTGCTGACCGCAAGCCGTTCTGCTTGCGGGTTAAGGCTGCACAGATCATTGGAAAGGCGCGGTGGAAGCATGGGAATTACCCGGTCCACGAGATAAACACTATTGCCGCGCTTTAAAGCTTCTTTGTCTAGTGCGCTCCCCTCTTGCACATAATGAGAGACATCGGCAATATGTACTCCCAAACGGTAACCAACAGCCGTTTTTTCCAGAGAAACAGCATCATCGAGATCTTTGGCATCAGCCCCATCAATTGTAACTATTGGCAGTTCTCGTAAATCGAGCCGGCCCTCGGCTAAGGCAGCTTCAACATCTACCTGTAACGGCAGTTTATCCAGCTCTTTCTCTACTGCTTTAGGAAACTTGTCCGGCAGACCATACTCTTTCTGGAGTACAGTTATATCTACGCCGGGAGCGCCGGTAACGCCCAAAACTTCAACAATTTTCCCTTCCGGAAAACCTTGACCGCTTTTTCGCCGGGTGATCTCGGCAACCACTTTATCGCCGTCATGGGCAGTCGCTCCCGCCCCTAAAGGAATAAAGAAATCATATTGCAACCGACGATCATCGGGGACGACAAAGCCCCCTTTACGTGAACGTTCATAGGTGCCGGTAAAACGGGGGTTACGCTTCTCTAATATTCGCAATACTTCTCCTTCACGGCTTTTACTACCCTCCTGTGCTTTTAGACGCACGAGAACACGATCACCGTGAAGGGCCCCGCCTAGACTGTCAGGAGGCAGAAAAACATCAGACTCTCCTGGCTTATCCGGCAGCAGGAAAGCAAAACCGCGGGCATGCCCCTGAATCCTTCCTGTCAAACAGCCCTGACTCTCCGGCAGACCGTAGCGTCCTTGAAAATTTTTAACTACCTGGCCATTTCTCTCGAGGCTATCGAGTAATTGATATAACTTTTTGATGCCCCGGCCTTTCTTCACAGCAAGTTTGCGCCGGAGCTGTTCAAAAGTCATCGGCCGTTTATTTTCACGTAAAGCAAAAAGTATCCTTTCTTTGAAGCGGGCTTGCCCACGTCCAGTTAACATTAATTCTCACTTCCTTCAATCAATGCACTGATGTCGTCTAAAGGCCTAGATCTTTAGCAATCGCCTGCATAGCCTCCAGGCTTAACTGAATAAACTGCTCCAGAGAGAGTCCGATCTCTCCACACTTTTGCATCTGTTCCCTGTTAGCCCCCCGCGCAAAGCTTTTCTCCTGAAAGCGGTTAAGGACAAAACCGGTATCGATTGCCGAAAGCTTTTTGTCAGGATGAATTAAAGCCGCGGCAACAATCAACCCGGTAACAGGATCAGAAACAAAGAGGGCTTTTTCAAAAAGGCTTTCTGGTTCAAACCCAGCGGCACGGGGGTTATGCGCCTTAACAGCACGCACTATATCCGCGTCTACCCCCTGTTCTTCTAAAATCTGGCCGCCTACAAGAGCATGCTTCTCTGGAGAATCAACGGTCTTGTCATAATCTACGTCATGGAGTAGGCCGGCTAGACCCCAGCGTTCTTCATCTTCCCCAAAATGGCGTGCAAGACGGCGCATCACCGCCTCAACTGCTAGACAATGTTTAAAAAGGTTTTTGTTTTTCACATGCTGTTTGAGAAGTTTTAAAGCTTCCTCCCGTTGCATCGCTCAATCTCTCCTTTTTATATACGTTAGAAAGAACAACGGACTCCATTACCATAAATAACCTTAGCATTCATTATACCCCATTGGTTTTTAAAATAAAATACAGGCTCTTACCAAGGCAAATAAAAATACAGGGCTTTCAAGTTTCTACAAAAACACTTTCTGGCAAGCAATTGACCTGGAATCCCTGTATTTGAGCCGTTATTAGGCCTCTACAGCTGTCTGGCAGGTTATGCCTGCCAGCTTTTAATATTTAATAAATTTATCCCCTGGAACACCACAGATAAAGCATTTTTCAGGAACGGATTTTTCAATATTTCCGCACACTGGGCATAAATAATAAAATACTTCTTCTGTCTGGTCTAGGTTCTCTAACGCTTCCTTATAAAGCTTAGC
>JAAZDR010000320.1 GCA_012512705.1 Bacillota bacterium | reverse complement strand
GAGATGAACGCTCATCGCCTTTTTCAAAACCTTTACTACGTTCTCCCTTGTTATTTCGCTCTCAGACGAATAAATAACTTTTCTACCGAAGAACTGCCTACTCCCCATGAATATATTATTTATCCCAACGCTCGTCGTAATCACCCCTTTCAATTATTGGTATCTTGTATCGTTCGCAGTAACGTTTCTCAATCAGACAACCTCTACTCATACTCTTACTTCCAAAAGTCCACATCTCGTCACACATATCCAAGAGGGTTAAGCAATACTCCACCCCTTTGTCGTAATCCACCGAGTCGTACATGTAACCGAACGTATGAATCGGGGACACGAAACAAATATTAGGATAAACATTGACAAACAGTTCAATGAGTCTTGCTACCTTCTCGGCGTTCTCTTTTTTACCCCCAAACTCATGACAGACGTATACAACTTTCTCAATCAAACCACTTCATCCTTTCCCCTAAATCAGCATCCATTGATTTCTTCGTTCCACATAGGTAGATTATCGGGGATTTCTTGCTGACAGGCTGATATTCTCCTATTTCGCCATATCCGCCGTAATCCAGTGATGCTGCTGTATTTACATACAAAATATCGTTAATTTTTATCTTGTCATTTCTTAAATCCGGCACATTCATTACCCCGGGTATAATCGCTCCTAGATGAGAATGCGAATGGATGTATACATCTGCGGCAACTATGTTCGACAATTCAATAAGAGCGTTTACCTTGCTACCAGCTTTTCTACCACTCCTTGCCCCGTGGGTCATATAAATCGTGTAGCATATTTGGCGTATTCTTCCGCTACCGTTGCTTTCTCGAAGCTTGTTCCTGACTTGCCCACAGCGTAGAATGATGTATAAGCCAGAAGGGGAATATCTATCTTCAATTCCCAACTCTCTAGCGAAACGTTTTGTAACTTGAATGCCCGTATCTCTCGATATTCGTCGTTCGTGGTTCCCTTCGTTCACGCCTAAAATCTTATCTCGTATCGGATAGTACCGTTCTATGCAGCGATCCAGTTGTTCATCGGGGCTATATTTATCAGCATACACGTCGCTTTTAGAATTTTTAGTTGCCATGTTCATGAGATCACCGTTCAATAATGCAAAAGCGTTCGGGGTCTCCTTAATGAACTTAACTCTATCCTCAACATACTTCTCGTCAGCGAAAGCGTCTGAGTCATGAGAGTCCGCTATCGGGACTAAAATAACTTCCTCGAATTCACGACTTAACCGTGTTGAAAATACTTTCAATCATCACAGCTCCCCCAAAAAATAAGACAAGCGTAGTCTCTCCGGTGTCTAATGCACCCAAGCGATTACGCTCTAATTTTTATACTTTTCTACATATATACCATAGCACAATATATAGTATGTGTCAAGTGGTAAATATACTACATATAGTTAAAATGGTCTTTTGAATACTTCTACCTTTGCCCCGTCTAACGATTGAGCATATTCGGCTAACATAGCCATTCCGTCTGGCACGTCATCGTGTTTGTTTTTACCTGTCATTGTCCACATGCATAAGAAGTTTATCATCCTGCCATAATCACTTGATTTTTGATAGCCGCTCGAATGTTTGAATAAACAATGCTCTTTTACCCACGGGGAATTGACTATTATCTTGGTTTCCTTGTTTTGAGTGGTGTATTTGGTAGTAATATGGGTTATTCCATCTTTAGACTTTATTTCTTTTTGTACTTTTTCAGCTACCCTGCCACCTGCCGAGTTGCTTTCAAATCTACACATTTGCACTTTGTGT
>JAAZDR010000067.1 GCA_012512705.1 Bacillota bacterium | reverse complement strand
ATTCACCAAAAAGCCTTCTTCCACAAGACCCTGCTGGACCTGCGGGGCAATCTCCTTCGTAAATTCAAGCCCGATAATCAGGCCCCGACCGCGGTATTCCTTGATTAAACCGGGGAAAGACTGCCGCAAGCGTTCATAGCCCTGCAAAATCTGTTGACCACGCTCTTGAACATGTGCCAACAGGTTATCTTCAAAAATTGTCTGCAGCGTAGCGACGGCTGCTGCTGAGGCAACTGGGTTTCCGCCAAAAGTGGAAGCATGATCGCCGGGGCCGAACCCCTCAGCCGCCTTATTTTTCGCCACCATTGCTCCGATTGGCAGGCCATTCGCCAGCGCTTTAGCCACGGTAAAAATATCCGGTTCTACACCATAGTGTTCATAAGCCCAGAGTCTACCGGTACGACCCATGCCGCACTGCACTTCGTCGAAAATCAACAAAAGTCCCTGCTCATCGCAAAGGCGCCGCAGGCCCCGCAAAAATTCCTGTTCAGCAACATAAACTCCGCCCTCAGCCTGCACAACCTCAACCATAATCGCACAAGTTTTCTCCGTAACTGCAGCAGCAAACGAATCAAGGTCATTGAATGTAGCATAAACAAAACCTTCAGGAAGAGGATCAAAACCGCGGCGGAACTTCTCCTGACCTGTTGCTGTAAGTGTTGCTAAAGTACGTCCGTGGAATGAACGATAAGCAGTAATAATCTCGTATCTTTTTTCACCGAGTACGGTCTGGGCGTATTTGCGTGCAAGCTTGATCGCCGCCTCATTTACCTCTGCACCGCTATTTGCAAAGAAAACCTTGTCCCCGCAAGAATTCTCTACTAAAAGCTCAGCAAGCTCAGTTTGTGGAAGCGTGTAATAGAGGTTTGATGTGTGTACTAACTTCCCTGCCTGCTCCCGGATTGCAGCCGTAACACGTGGATGGCAGTGGCCGAGGGCTGTTACAGCCAAGCCGCCCAAAAAGTCAAGATATTCCCTCCCCTCTTCATCACGAACTACCGCACCTTCCCCCTCCACTAAGAGTAAAGTTTTCTCCGGGTTGCGGTTATAGGTGTTGATAATATAACGCTGTTCTTTCTGCTTAAAACCTTTGAGAACACTCATTTTATTAGTCTCCTTTCCTCTCCGTTTTTGTGGACGACCATCGAGCCGATACCTTCATCGGTAAAGATCTCCAGCAGGAGCGAGTGTGGGATGCGCCCGTCAATAATATGCGTAGACGTGATCTTGTTCTCCATCGCCATCAGACAGGACTCAACCTTTGGGATCATCCCCTTGCTGATCTTTCCCTCGCGAATCAGCGTATCGGCGTGCTCGCGCGTAATAGAGGAGAGCAAGCTCTGCTTATCTTCCGGATCAGCAAAAATCCCCTCTACATCAGTTAATAAGATTAACTTCTCTGCCTTGAGGGCCCTTGCCAGAGCCCCGGCGGCATGGTCGGCATTAATGTTCAGCGTCTCTCCTGCCTCCCCACTCGCTATCGGAGAGATTACCGGTATATAACCGGAAGCAGTCAGATGACAAAGGATCTCCGGGTTAACCTGCTTAATATCACCGACGAAACCAAAATCGACAAATTTTTCTTCTCCGTCAATGTTTACTTTTTGCGGTTGACGGCGGGCAGCAAGGAAAAGATTGCCATCCTTACCGCTTAAACCGACAGCATTGCCACCATGGCGGTTGATCTTGCTGACGATCTCTTTGTTAACCTTACCGACAAGAACCATCTCTGCAAGCTCCATTGTTTCCTGGTCTGTTACGCGCAGGCCGTTGGCAAATTGGGGTTTCTTACCCAGACGATTCATCAGCTCCGTAATCTCTTTACCGCCGCCATGGACTAAAATAGTGTTGATGCCGATATAGTTCAAAAGAATTAAATCAAGCATAACCGTATTTTTTAGCTCTTCACTGATCATCGCCTGGCCGCCATATTTGATAACAAAAGTTTTGCCGGCAAAGCGCCGTATATAAGGAAGTGCTTCGACCAATACGCTCGCCTTATCAATCAATTCCTGCATCGCTACCATCAAGTGCATCCCCCTTAAAACTCACTTGCTTAACTGCGGTATTCCGCATTTATTCTGACATATTCGTAACTGAGATCAGTTCCCCAGGCTTCTACCTCTGTTGTCCCAAGATTTAGGTTTATCGTAATCGGAATTTCATCCTGTTCGAGGACTGTGAGGGCCTCCTCTTCACTAAAGGCGAGGCCTCGACCGTTACGTGCAACAGGAAGATGACCGAGATTTACCTCTACCTTACTGGGTTCGAAATCTACCCCTGAATACCCCATTGCCGTAACAATCCGTCCCCAGTTTGCATCTTTCCCAAATATCGCTGTCTTGACGAGGTTAGAATTAAGAACAGCCATCGCCATCTGCCGTCCAGAGGCAAAATCAGGACAGCCTTTGATCTTTAAAGCGATCACTTTTGTCGCTCCTTCTCCGTCCCGAACAATCATCTTCGCCAGCTTTGCTGACACTGCTAGTAAAGCCTCTTTAAATGTGTCGAGCTCCGGCCCCGGGGCTTCAATTGTTATCCCAGCTTGCCCGTTAGCAAGGAGGAGAACAGTGTCGTTAGTAGAGGTATCGCCGTCAACAGTAATCATATTAAATGTACGATTCACCACTTCTTTTAGCGTTTTCTGCAACAGTTCACGTTCAATCTGCAAATCAGTGCCGATAAAAGCGAGCATCGTAGCCATGTTTGGGCAGATCATCCCCGAACCTTTAGCGATCCCGCCAACAGAAAAAGGAAGCCCTTTAATTTTGCCGCGCACAGCTGCCTCTTTCGGAACGGTGTCAGTCGTCATAATCGCTTCTGCCGCTTGCGGACCGCCTTCAGCAGACAAGCAGGAGCAAATATCCTTAATCCCGGCGATTATTTTCTCCATTGGCAGGTATTCCCCAATTACCCCCGTAGAAGAAACAGCAACGCTCTCCTCAGGAATCCCCAGGGCACGTGCGGTGTATGCAGCCATAGCACGTGCATCCTCTAATCCTTTTTCGCCGGTGCAGGCGTTAGCGTTACCACTGTTAATAATAATCGCCTGCAGTTTATTTTTAATCCGTTCCCTGGTAAGTAAAACAGGTGCCGCCTGAAAAAGATTTTTAGTAAAGACACCAGCGCTCGTGGCCGGGGTTGCGGAATAGATCAGTGCCAGATCTTTTTTGCTTTTCTTTATCCCGCAATGGATCCCCGCAGCCATAAATCCTGAAACAGCAGTAATGCCTCCTGCGATTTTTTCAAAGCCCATAGAGTCAGACTCCTTTCTATTTCAGTTTAGGGCAGTGGGGCGACATGTTTCAAACCCTGTTCCTCCGGCAAATTGCAGATGATATTCATGTTCTGCACCGCCTGGCCGGAAGCGCCCTTCACTAAGTTATCGATCGCTGAAAAGACGATCACCCTTCCTGTGCGCTGATCATAGCGCAGTGAGAGATCGCAGAAATTCGTTCCCATAACAAAACGTGTCTCCGGTAGTCGGGGAGGCTTTAGAAGGCGGATGAAGCTCTCACCCTCATAAAAATGCTCATAGAGCTCCCACAAATCAGGTTCAGTAAGCTCTTTTGTCAGCCTCACATATGCGGTAATCAGAATACCGCGAACCATCGGAACAAGATGCGGTGTAAAGCTAAGGCAAGGTCTGCTGCCCGCCAAGATACCGAGTTCCTGTTCAATTTCCGGGATATGCTGGTGGTTAGGTACCTTGTATGCCTTGAAATTTTCTGTACACTCCGGAAAATGGAAAGCTTGTTTAAGGGAGCGTCCTGCCCCTGAAACCCCGGATTTAGCATCTAACACTACACTCTTCCAATCTACCAGCTTAGCCTTAGCGAGCGGCGCCAGGGCTAAAATAGAAGCTGTGGGATAGCAGCCTGGATTTGCGATAAGTCTTGCTTTGCTGATTTGCTCCCTTTTTAGCTCCGGCAGGCCATAGACCGCCTCTGGCAAAAAGTGCGGCGAAGGGTGTTCCTGGTTATACCATTGTGGATAAAGTCCCGCCTCTTTCAGACGAAAATCAGCGCTCAGATCAATGACCTTTGCCCCGGCCTCCAAAAGAGGAACAACGATCGCTGCTGATTTGCCGTGCGGCAGTGCACAAAAGATAATATCCGTTTTTTCCACGGCCTCATGAAGATCAAAAGTTGAAAACTCAGCATCGATTAACCCCGTGAACTGCGGATGAAAATCTGCGACCGCGCGCCCAGCATGAGTTGTTGAAGT
>JAAZDR010000066.1 GCA_012512705.1 Bacillota bacterium | reverse complement strand
TTGGAATAGGGTAATGGATATCAATATAAAAGGGACATTTTTTGTTTGTCAGGAAGCGATTCGCATTATGCTGGAAAAACAGATTCCGGGGCGTATAGTGAACCTCGCCTCCATGGCCGGCGAGTCTGGAGGCAGAGCAATAAGTGCTGATTACAGTGTTACCAAGGGCGGGGTAATTGCGCTCACCAAAACTTTAGCACGCCATTTTGGGGCATATAATATTCTTGTCAATGCTGTAGCGCCAGGAGTGATTGAGACAGAGATGACGAAAGAATGGCGTGCCAAGTCACTGAAGGAGATCCCGATGAAGCGCTTCGGGGATCCGCGTGAGGTGGCTACGGTGATTCGTTTCCTTGTATCAGACGATGCATCTTATGTAAACGGAGAGGTAGTCAGAATTAACGGCGGTCAATACCTTTAAAATTATGAGAAGATAGGGGTGGATGTAGTGAGCAAAAAGGAGAACCTTAACCAATGGTTTTATGAGACGATGTTAAAGATTCGTTTATTTGAAGAAAAGATTATAGACGTCTATGCTCGCGGTTTGATGCCTGGGCTAGCCCATTTATACATTGGCGAAGAGGCGGTTGCCACTGGTGCCTGTGCCACTTTAGAACCTTCCGACTACATTACCAGCACTCACCGTGGTCATGGTCACTGCATTGCCAAGGGCGGCGACTTAAACAAAATGATGGCTGAGCTATTTGGCAAAAAGACCGGTTACTGCCGCGGCAAAGGCGGTTCGATGCACATTGCCGACACCTCGATCGGCATCCTAGGTGCCAACGGTGTTGTTGGCGGGGGCATCCCGATCGCTACCGGTGCTGCCCTCTCTTCCAAGCTTCGCAAGAGCAACCAAGTCACCATCTGTTTCTTTGGTGATGCTGCCAGCAACCAGGGTTCCTTTCATGAATCCATAAACTTTGCCTCTGTCCACAAACTACCTGTAATCTATGTAGTTGAAAACAACCAATTTGGGATCTCTGTCCACCAATCCCGTCACCAGAACATACAAGACATTGCTGACCGCGCTGTTGCTTACGGTATCGAGGGCAAAGTAATTGACGGCAACGACGTTTTAGCTGTCAAGGACGCAGTAGGCCAAGCAGTAGCAAAGGCCCGCTCAGGCGAAGGCCCATCGATCATCGAATGCAAGACCTACCGCTGGCGCGGCCACCACGAAGGCGACCCCAACCAGGGTGCGCGCTATCGTGACCCTAAAGAGATCGACGATTGGAAAAAGAAATGCCCGATCGCACGTTTTGAAAAATACCTAAAATCTGAGCACGGCTATACAGACGAAACCTTTAAAGCGACCCGTGCTAAGATCCAGCAGCTGATCGAAGACGCTGTAGAATTTGCCAGATCAAGCCCAGAGCCGGATTTAGAAGTAGCCCTGCAGGACGTCTACTATGAAGGGGGTAGAAACTAATGGCACAGATGAAACTTGTCGAAGCTTTAAACTCAGCACTGCGTGAAGAGATGGAAAGGGACGAGCGCGTCTTTGTCCTCGGTGAAGACGTAGGCCTTTATGGCGGTATTTTTGGAGTCACCCAAGGTCTCTACAAACAATTTGGCCCTGAGCGCGTCATTGACACACCTATCTCCGAAGCAGCGATTGCTGGCGCTGCTGTAGGTGCTGCTGTTACAGGGATGCGTCCAGTTGCTGAGATCATGTTCATTGACTTCATAACCATAGCCATGGACCAACTAGTCAACCAGGCAGCCAAGATGTGCTACATGTTTGGCGGCAATGTCAGCGTTCCGATGGTCATAAGGGTTCCTGCTGGCACCGGCCGTTCTGCAGCGGCACAGCATTCACAGAGCCTAGAAGCGTGGTTAATGCATATCCCCGGCCTAAAAGTAGTCTGCCCTTCCACTCCCTATGACGCCAAAGGCCTCCTCAAATCTGCGATCCGCGACGA
This sequence comes from Bacillota bacterium, assembly GCA_012512705.1. Classification (GTDB taxonomy): domain Bacteria; phylum Bacillota; class Dethiobacteria; order DTU022; family JAAZDR01; genus JAAZDR01. The sequence goes on along the minus strand of JAAZDR010000066.1, from coordinate 3,921 downwards.
CAACCCAGTTGTCTTCATCGAGAACAAAATAACATACAACCTCAGCGGCGAAGTACCAGATGAGGACTACACCATTCCCATCGGCAAAGCAGACATCAAAAGAGAAGGCCAAGACGTAACCCTTTTAGCTACAGGCAACATGGTCCACTACAGCCTCAAAGCTGCAGATGAGCTCCAGCAAGAAGGTATCAGCTGCGAAGTAATCGACCCACGCACCTTACGCCCTATTGATTACGAGACGATCATCAACTCTGTTGTAAAGACCTCCCGTCTTGCCATTGTCCAAGAAGCATGCCGCACTGCCGGACCGGGCTGCGAATTTGCTGCTACTGTTCAAGAGCGGGCTTTTGATTACCTCGATGCACCGATCATCCAAATTGCTGGTATGGATGTGCCGATACCATTTAACCCCAAACTGGAAAAAACAGTAGTTCCATCTGTAGAACAGATCGTCCGCGAAGTAAAAGCACTCTTTTAATGAGGAGGATCAATCATGGCCACTGAAGTTGTAATGCCCAAATTAGGGCTGACAATGACCGAAGGAACGATCAACAAATGGCTTAAACAAGTTGGTGAAGAAGTAAAAAAAGGCGAGCCGCTTCTAGAAGTGAGCACTGACAAAGTAGTAACAGAAGTTGAGGCCCCTGCCCCAGGGGTCCTTGCCAAAATAATCGTCCCTGAAGGGGAGACTGTAGAAGTAGCCAAAGTAATCGGTATCATCACTGCTTTGGGAGAAGAACTTCCTGACATACTAGCTCCGGAAACGGAAACAAAAAGCGAACCCAAAGCGCCCAAGATCCAAGAGTTTGAAAGAACAATGATCCAGGCGCCGCCAGCTAAGGAGAGGATCAAAGCCAGCCCCAAGGCCAAAAAACTAGCCCGTGAGAAGGGGCTCGACCTTTCCCAGATTAAAGGCACCGGCCCTGGCGGACGGATCGTTGCCAGAGACGTAGAGAACTTCACCCCGCCAGCAACAGGGCCTCTCCCCCCAGTAACAGCAGGGGATGAATCCGTCGAACTTCAAGGGATGCGCAAAGTAATCGCTGAGCGTATGAGCAAGAGCTTCTCAGAGAAGCCCCATGTCACCTTAAACTCACGCGTCGACGTCTCTGCGCTCCAGAAACTGCGCAACAAAATCAACGAACACCTAGAGTCCAAAGGCATCAAAGTGACCTTTAACGACCTCCTACTAAAAGTAACTGCTGCTGCCTTGGCCCACCACCGTGACCTAAACGCTATTGTTGAGGGGAACCGGCTTGTAAAACGCGGCGCAGTAAATTTAGGCCTAGCGGTCGCTCTAGATGACGGCCTCGTTGTTCCTGTGATCAAAAACGCAGACCGTCTCCCCTTGGCCGACATCGCCAGTCTAACCAAAGAGCTGATCGAAAAAGCAAGGGCAGGCAGACTTAAACCTGATGAACTTCAAGGAGGCACCTTTACCCTTACCAACCTCGGCATGTATGGGATCGAAAACTTCACACCGATCATCAACCCCCCTGAAGTAGCGATCCTCGGTGTAGGCCAGATTCTAAAAGTTCCCGTAGTCGAAGGCGAAGAAATAGCTATCAAACCGATGATGTATCTGAGCCTCTCCTTTGACCATCGCGTGATCGATGGCGCTCAAGCAGCTGTTTTCCTAAAAACCCTAAAAGAACTCATTGAAGAACCGCGGCTAATCTGGTTACTCTAAATACAGGAGTTGATGAGCGTGATTCAAACAGACGTTTTAGTGATCGGCGGTGGACCGGGGGGATACACCGCTGCGATCAGGTCGGCCCAGCTGGGCCAAAAGACCCTCCTTGTAGAAAAGGATAAAGTAGGGGGAACCTGCCTTAACCGCGGCTGTATCCCTACCAAAGTATACCTAAAAGCAGCTGAACTGCTGCACAGCATTGAAAAAGCCCCGCTTTTTGGCATCAAAATAGCTGGTCATGAGCTTGACCTACAAGCTTTACGCCAGCGTAAAGAAAGAGTTGTAGATACCCTTGTTGCCGGCGTAAAAAGCCTATTAAAAGCTAACGGCGTAGAGCTTAAGAGTGGGACTGCGCGCTTTAAAAACGATAACACGGTCATCATAGACGGTCAAGAAGAAATCACCGCCCAAAAAATAATCATCGCCACCGGTTCAAATAATCTTGAGCTTTCCATCCCTGGAACAGAGCTTCCTGGAGTTTTAAATAGCGACGAAGCGCTAGAGCTCAAAGAGATCCCTGAGAGCATCGCCATCATCGGCGGTGGGGTCATCGGGGTAGAATTTGCTGAGTTCTATGCCAGCCTGGGGGTAAAGGTTACCATTCTAGAAGCTTTGCCCCGGATCCTGCCCCTTGAAGACGCTGCTATCTCCAAAGAACTGCAAAAGCTCTATACCAGTAGAGGGATCACTATCCATGCCTCTTCTTTTGTCACTGAGATCCGCAAAGCAGGCTCTCTCAAAGAGCTCCTCTTTGAAACAGAAGGCCAAAAGAAGACCCTACAGGCTGAGCAGGTGCTCGTTGCTGTCGGGCGCCGCGCAAATATCGATTCGCTCGCCCTTGACAACGCCGGCGTTACTTTCGACACAAAAGGGATCAAGGTAAATGAGAATCTGCAGACAACAAATCCTGCGATCTATGCGATTGGAGACGTAAACGGCGGTATCCAGCTCGCCCATGTCGCCTTCTACGAAGGAGAAAAAGCAGCGGAACACATTGCTGGGAAAAAGATCGATCTCGACTACAAAGTCGTCCCCCGGTGTATATTCTCAAACCCTGAAATCGCCTCTGTGGGCTTGACAGAAGAAGAAGCAAAAGAAAAAGGCTATGCGCTGCAGATAGGGGTTTTCCCTTTCCGTGCTAACGGAAAAGCGCTGCTGATGGATGCAGCCGAGGGCTTTATGAAGATCATTGCCGAAAAAGACTACAACGAGATCCTTGGTGTGCATATTATCGGCCCTGCAGCAAGTGAACTAATTGTCGAAGCTGCACTGGCACTGAAACTAGAATGCACTATAGAGGAGATCATCGAAACTATCCATGCACATCCTACAGTCGGAGAAAGTTATCGCGAAACTGCTATGGATGTGTGGGGGAGAGCAATACATTTTAAGCGCTAAAATATGAGTGTGAAGGGATGTTTTTCCATGGAAGTGTGGGAAGCGATTTGCACACGCAGAAGCGTCCGCAAATTTAAGAAGACGCCTGTGCCAAAAGAGCTTATCATAAAGGTTCTAGAGGCCGCTAATCAGGCCCCCAGCGCCAATAACCGTCAACCATGGATGTTTACTGTCATTGATCGAGATGTTATTGAAAAGATGCAGGATCTGTTGGCCAAATCTTTTGACCAGCGGGCCAAAGAACTTTCCGAGGAAAAATATAATCAAATGCTTGCTGCTCTGCCTATACCTGTAGAAGCAGGGCAAAGCAAGGTTGATGGTTTGCGCACTTTTTTTAAAAGCCTCGGCGGCGCTCCCCTGGCCATAGCAGTGGATATTCCCAAAACTGACGATCCCTGGCGCCGTATGTGCAATATCCAGGATGCCGCGGCAGCAATGCAGAACATGCTTTTAGCTGCCTGGTCAGAGGGGCTTGCTACCTGCTGGATGTGCGGTCCGCTTAGGAATGCTTCTTTTGAGATCGAAAAAATTTTAAAGATCCCCGCAGATCGTGAGCTTATTGCGTTCACGCCTCTTGGCTATGCGGATCATTCACCTAAAGCGCCACCAAAAGTTGGAGTGCAGGAAAAGGTTCGTTGGCTAAATTCTAAGGCCCCTTGATCAAGAAGAGAGAACAAGCTAGAATGAGCTAAATTATAGACCTCCATGAAATAAGTGGAGGCCTAACGTTATCTTTGAAAAAACATGGGAGGTGTATGCCTTGATTAACGACCTTGAACTTTTTGCACTGATGAAGGAAAAGCTTTACTCTGCAGTTATCTGTGATATCC
>JAAZDR010000065.1 GCA_012512705.1 Bacillota bacterium | reverse complement strand
GCTCACGAGGTTGGTCATGCTATTCAACATGATCAGTTTTTTGCTCCTCTTGCTATTCGCAATGCTCTTTTCCCTCTTGCAAGCTTAGGTTCACAGTTGGCAATGCCGCTGTTCTTCATCGGTTTGTTTTTTGCAGGATTTGATTTTCTAATGGATGTCGGAATTGCTGTGTTCTTGTTTGCTGTTCTTTTCCAGGCGCTCACTCTTCCCGTTGAATTTAATGCTAGCAGTCGCGCGCTGCATCTTCTGGACGAAGGAGGATTCCTGGTCGGCAAGGAGCTTGCCGGGGCGAAACAAGTCTTAAATGCTGCTGCTTTAACTTACGTGGCTGCTATGGCAGTTGCTCTCACACAACTATTCAGGCTTCTGATTTTAAGAAATAGTAGTAGTAGAAGGTAGTTTGTATATTACGCACTCACAGGTTATAGTTCCTGTAGGTGCGTATTTTTTTGCAGCATCGGCAACAAAGAAAGGGTATTTGCTTATGAAGAAAAAAGAAGTTTTTCGGCGGGGGGCACAATCTGCGCGGGAATTAGCTCTACAAGTTTTAATGGATCTAGAGACAAACGACGGTTATGTTAATCTAACACTTTCGCGGCATTTACAAAGAACAAACTTTGAAGGCGTGGAAAGGGCCCTCGCATCTGAACTTGCTTATGGTGTAATAACTCGTCTTAATACGCTTGACTGGAGACTCGAACAATTTCTTAACAAACCACTGGAAAAGTTAACTGTTCCAGTACGTAATATTTTACGCCTGGGCCTATACCAGATTCTTTTCATGGAGAAGATTCCGCACCGGGCAGCAGTGGATGAATCTGTAAAGCTGGCTCACCGCTACGGTCATCGTGGAGTAGCTGGACTTGTAAACGCTGTCTTGCGTCGCAGCTCTAGGGAAGGTGAACCAGTTTGGCCGGAGTGTGAAGAAAATCCGTATGCTTACCTGGCATTAAAGGAAAGTCATCCTGAGTGGATTGTGCGGCGCTGGGTGAGGCGATTTGGGTTTGAAGAAACTCTACAGCTTTGTGAGGCAAACAATAAGCCGCCGGCCCTTTCCATAAGAGTGAACTCACTGAAAGTCACGAAAAATGAGTTAGTGACCTTGCTTGAGGAAGAAGGCGTAGAGGTAAAAGAGAGCCGCTACTGTGAAGAGGGGCTGCTGATTAAAAGCCCCATTCCTTTGACTTCCCTTACGGCTTTCAACAAGGGTCTATTTGCTGTTCAAGGAGAGAGTGCGATGCTTGCAACTAAGATTCTTTCATCTTTGCCAGGAGAGAAGGTTGCAGACCTTTGTGCAGCACCCGGTGGTAAAACAACACACTTAGCGCAGTTAATGCAAAATAGAGGAAAGATAGCAGCCGTAGATCTCTCAGCGAAAAGACTAAATCTTGTCAAAGAGGCAGCTGAGCGTCTCGGCTGCAAATGCATTGAAACGATAACCTGGGATGCTACCGATCATACCTTAGTGAGTAAATATTTCGGTTTTGATCGAGTATTTTTGGACGCACCTTGTTCAGGTTTAGGAGTAATTCGACGTAAACCGGATTTAAAGTGGCGTAAAAAGGAAAAAGATCTAAAAACATTAGCATCAGTACAGTATAAATAATTACAGACTGGTCGAGATATGTTACGACCGGGAGGATTTATGCTTTATTGTGTGTGTACAAATGAGCCTGAGGAAACCGAAGGACTGATTTACTTATTTTTGAAGCAAAACCCTTCACTTTCTCTTGTTGATTTTTCTGAGCATCTTCCCTCAGCCTTAAAAGTTGAACAATTGGCCAAAGGGATGTTGCACCTCTATCCGCACCGCCACGGGGTTGATGGATTTTTTATGGCTAAGCTGGTAAAACATGGATAATAAGATTGCTATAATTTATTATTTTAGCTATACTATGCTTGACTTCTTAAAGATGTTTTAGACAAAATTTTTTATAAGAGAGGTTTATCGGTGTGCTCGTTGCTGGTAAGACAGATCGAGGGAGAGAACGAGAAATTAATGAGGATAACTATATAATCCATACCGATTCTCCTTTAAAGATTATGGCGGTTGCTGATGGTATGGGTGGGCATGCTGCCGGTGAGATAGCCAGTCGGTTAGCAATTAATGTTTTAAGAAAATTTATTGAAGATAAAAAAAATCTTACTGATGATTTGAATTCCGAGGAACTTAAAAAACTAGCTATAGAGTTGATCCATAAGGCAAACGACCACATTATCAAAGAAGGATGTATTCATTCGGAGTTTTATGGAATGGGTACAACGCTTACGCTTGCCTTGATTAAGGACGATATATTGATCGTTGGCCAT
>JAAZDR010000064.1 GCA_012512705.1 Bacillota bacterium | reverse complement strand
CTACGGGACTGTTAACTTCTTTCGACCCTAATAATTCCTGCAGCGGCAAAGGCAGCTCGTTTATGGGCAGCAGGCGTGGATAGACAATAAGTTCCTCAAGGGGTTTAAACTCCTTTTGGCGTTGAAAAAAACCGAAAAGATCACCGGCATACAGCTGGGAAGGCCCCAGCTTATAGCAGCCGCGACGCTTTGCCTGCAGTTCCCACTGCCAGATCACCTTTTGGAACCAGAGCAGGGCGCTGCTCTCAGAGATTGTTTCTTCAAGCAGCGTTTTGTCTAGGGAAAGCTGTAGTTGAACAGAGACGGGCAAAATTTTCCCGTTCGTCACTTCTGCCTTGAGGGAAAACTCTTCTCCCGGGAAAACCTTTTTTTTATCTACAGAAAGCCTGCAGTGAAGATGCATGAGGCTCAGACGGCACCATAGCTTGGAGCCGTTTACCATAAACAGCAGGAGAAGCGTTAAAAAAACCAGACCGTAAGCACCGTAGAGAAGGGCAAAGAATAACCCTAAGAAGGTCATGAATTGAAATAAGTTATCGATAAATATTGTCGGCAGACCGTTTTCATGTTTTGTCATAATGTCAGTCACCTTGCCCTATTCGTTAACGCCAGGAGTCGGCACTTCTACTTGAGCGATAATCTCTTCCAGAATATCTTCTGCAGTCGTACCGCGCATCTTTTCCTCTGGCTTAAGGATCAAGCGATGCGCAAGAACGGGCTTGATTATTGCTTTTAAATCATCGGGCAGAACATAATCCCTGTTTTCGAAGGCGGCCATTGCCTGGGCGGCGCGCATAAGGCTCAAAGAACCGCGGGGGCTGGCACCAAAGCGTAAAAGCGGTGAGCGGCGGGTGGCATCGACAATTTTAACGATATATTCACGGATAGCAGGGCTTATTTTAATCGTACGGCGTTGTTTTTGCAGGTTGACAACTTCTGCTGGAGAGATTACCGGCTGCAGATCCTCCAGCGGATTGGTTTCTTGGAAGCGCGAGATAATTAAATCCTCTTCTTCTTTGCTGGGATAGCCGAGACTGATTCGCAGCAGGAAACGGTCGAGCTGTGCCTCCGGCAGGGGAAATGTCCCCTCCAGTTCAATAGGGTTCTGCGTAGCGATGACCAGAAAAGGTTCTGGAAGGGCACGGGTGATCCCATCAACGGTAACCTGCCGCTCTTCCATTGCTTCTAGTAAGCTGGCCTGTGTACGGGGAATCGTCCGGTTAATTTCATCAGCGAGCAGGATGTTGGCGCTCACCGGTCCGGGTTGAAATTTGAATTCGCCGCTCTGCTGGTTGTAAATATTGAAGCCTGTGATATCAGCAGGCAGCAGATCCGGGGTAAACTGTACGCGTTTAAAAGAACCTCCGGTGCTCCTGGCAAGAGTTTTAGCAAGCAGTGTTTTGCCTACTCCGGGGACATCTTCCAAGAGCACATGTCCCTCGGCCAGAAGGGCGACGATGAGCAGCTTGACAGCCTCTGATTTTCCGACGACAACCCTGGCGATATTGTCAACAATTTTTTTGCAAGGTGCAAAATCCATATTTTCCCTCCGGCTATATATATTTTTATTTAATACGTTGGCTTAATTTTATCATAAATAGCAAGAGCAAGCTAAATAAAAACTAATTGGATGGCTAAAATTTTAAAAGTTTATGTTAAGAGAAGCCTTTTCTCTTTAACAGCAGGGAAATCATATAATTAAATGGAAGTAAATTAAAAAATTTTCATTTGTTACGCTTAGCAGCTTTGTTCAGTAGTGGAGGAGGATAACTGATGACAAGAGTGTATTACGTTCATGCGGAAAAATTGCGCCAGTATTGTCAGAATGCGCTGGTGAAAATCGGCATACCGGATGAAGACGCTTATATCATTGCCGATTCTTTAGTACATGCAGATTTAAGGGGGATCGATTCACACGGAGTCGCACGTCTGCCGGCATATATCGCCCGTTTTAGGACGATTCCCTGGAGGCCGCTGAAGGTCCTCAAAGATATATACGCTACAGTCTTGATCGATGCCGGGGACGGACCAGGACAGCCTGCCACAGTAAAAGGGATGCATCTGGCAATCGATAAAGCAAAAAAATTTGGGGCAGGGGTGGTTGGCATACGGGCAAGTAACCATTTTGGCGCAGCCGGTTATTTTGCAGCGATCGCTGCCGAGAAAAATATGGTCGGCATTGTCACCAGTAACGCTCCAGCCCGGCTTGCACCGTGGGGGGGGACAACTCCTCTTTTAGGTAATAACCCCTGGTCAATAGCTGTTCCTTCGAACAAGGATTACCCAATCATCCTTGATATCAGCAACAGTGTTGTTGCCGCAGGAAAGATAAGGATAGCGCTGGAAAAAGGAGAAAAGATTCCTGTTGGCTGGGCCATGGATGCTGAAGGCAGGCCTACTGCTGATCCTCAGAAAGCGCTGGATGGTGTTTTGCTGCCGATCGCCGGGCATAAAGGCTACGGCATTACACTGATGCTCGAGATCTTAACAGGTATCTTAGTAGATTCCGGCTTCAGCACGGGAGTAGGGGCAATTGATGATGCTGATCGTGCACAAAATATGGCTCACCTGCTGATCGTGATTGATATTGAACGCTTTGCCACCCTGGAGCGGTTTAAGGAAAATGTAGGCCGCCTGATAGATACTCTGAAGGCAAGCAAACATGCCGAAGGGGTGGAGGAGATTTTTATGCCGGGTGAGCGTTCGTACCGGAAGATGCAGGAACGTTTAAGGAGCGGGATACCGCTGTTGTCCAGTGTAGTTGAAAAAATTGAGGCTTTAGAAACCGATTTCCCTTTGGAGAAAGAGCGAGGGTATGAACGTGGAAGTAGTCAGCTGTGATCTGCTTGTGATCGGGGGCGGTGCAGCCGGTACAACCGCTGCGGTGGAGGCGGCACGGAACGGTGCGCGGGTAATTTTAGTTGATAAAGGGTTTTGCGGCTATGGGAATACGCGCATTGCCGGGGGAATAGTTGCTTCCTGCGGCGTTGAAGAAGGAGATTCAGAGGAGCTTTTTTACGAAGATATACGTCGGGCAGGAGCTTATTTAAATGATCCTTCTTTGGTGCGTGTGCTGGTGAAAGAGGCAGCCGCTGCGAACGAAGAGATTGAAAGATGGGGACATATTTATCTTCGCGATGATGGCGGCAAAGGATACGGAAGGGTGCGCACCATGCAGGCCGGGGGGCACAGGGCGCCCCGCACGCTATTCAGTCCGTACAAAGGTCGTTCCCTTTCCCATATACTGCGCTTTGCACTGCTGGGAAGCGGTGTCCGTGTTTTAGAAGAGGTGGCTGTTGCCGAGCTTCTGCTTGCCGAGAACAGGGAACGCGGCGTAGCCGGCGCACTCTGTCTTGATCTTGTTGATGCTAAGCACTTTGTGGTCAGCGCAGAGAAAACTGTGCTCGCTGCTGGTGGCGCGGGGATGCTTTATTTTCCGCATACGGATAATATGTCTTGTGCTACTGGCGATGGTTATGCGCTGGCGCTTTTAGCCGGAGCAGAGCTGGTTGATATGGAACTTGCCCAGTATCTCCCCTTTGCCCTTGTTTATCCTGCGGATATGGCTGGCATCAATATTGGTGATCCGGCGAATGCTGGTCCGCATGGAGTGCTGCGGGACAATCAAGGAGAGATAGTTTTAGGGGATCTGCATCTTAAAACGCGGAGCGAGGTAAGCCGCTGTATTGTTGATGCGGTTGCTGCTGGAAGAGGTGGCCCCCATGGCGGTCTCTACCTCGACCTAAGAGATAATCTCTGCTCCGCGGAGGGGAAGGAGGCCTACCGGGCTGGACAAGAGACGGGGATGATCGAAATTCTCCGGCAGGCTTACGGCAAAGAGGCAGCTCGCTGGGAAGAACCTTTTGAAGTCTATCCAACACAGCACTTTTCCCTCGGCGGGGTTAAAATTGACTCCTGGGGGAGGACGAGCGTCCCCAATCTTTATGCCGTCGGTGAAGCAGCAGGGGGTGTGCATGGCGCTGACCGCCTGGGCTCTGTGGCCCTGGCGGAGTGCTTTGTTTATGGTTTGCGTGCTGCAAGGGATGCCTGTGGTTCCCTCAATGGCGGAAAAAGAATAAAAGGGAGAGAGCTTGCAGAGATGGTAAGCGAAAAATATGTACGCGCTGATTTGCTGGCCCGGGATAGAATCGATAGCCCAATTCTTATCCATCCTTACCATCTTAAACTAAAGCTCGGCGCTCTCATGCACCGCTTTGCTGGTGTCAGACGTGAAGAAAAGGGGCTTAACGAGACGCTGAATCTGATTAATAAGCTGAAAGAAAAGATTATGACGCTGAGCTGCCGAGATTGGGATGGCTATACATGCCTCCAAGCCCTGGAAGCACGGTTTATGATTTTGGTGGCCGAAGCAATTGTAAAGAGCGCTTTAGCCCGCAAGGAAAGTATTGGGATGCATTACCGCTGTGATCATCCGCATCCTCTTCCCCGCTGGCGCCGTCGGAATGTTGAAGTTGCTCTGGCTGATGATTCGAAAACAATAATTGCTGAAACTAACGGGGAGATTTTCGTGCGCGTAGTGGAAAAGGCGCAGGGTGAGAATTTTAAGGGGGGAGGGGACAGTTTTGAAAATTAATGTTCGTATCAGGCGAACCGGAGGCTCCCGGGGCAGTTATCTCCAGTCGTATTCGTTAGGGCTTGAAGGCAACCGGACAGTTCTTGGGGTATTGTTAGAAATACAGGCTGCAGATCCCAGCCTTGTATTCCGCTACGGCTGCCGTTTCAAACACTGCGGTCTGTGTGGAATCACTATTAACAGCCGCCCTTACCCGGCCTGCTTGGCCGAAGTAAGGGGCGATCTGGAGCTTGCTCCCCTAGAAAGGCTCCCTGTAACTGCAGACCTGGCGGTAGAGAGGCGGTTTTACTATGAGCTGTTCAGGAAGCATGAGGTAGCTCTACCCCCTTCTGAACCACCAGAGGGCAATTTTGCGCTTTCGTCTTTATACCGGCAGCTCCTTTCCTGCACCGAGTGCTTTTGCTGTTTGGCGACATGTCCCCGCTTTGAACTGCAGGGCAGCTTCCCGGGCCCCTTGTTTTTTGTCAAGGTGGCACAGGCTCTTCTGAATCCGCTGAAACCTAAGCTGAAGCTGCCCATAACACGGAAGGATTTAGAACAGTGCCTCGACTGCCGACGTTGCCGCTGTCCGTATGGTGTTCCGATAACCAATGCTGTACAGTACTTATTAAGTATCAGTTAGCTACATATATCGAAGGGGAAAGGGCAAATTATCTAATTATCGACGGTTAAAGGGCATAAAGCGGGTACCTCAGCGTAAAACCTGTAGAAATATGCGCTTTCCCAGGAAATAATTATTTAGAGATCAGCTTAAATAATTTTAAATCTATAAACAAACAATATTAAGTGAGAGGGGTAAGCAGAAGCGCTTTATCCGGACACAACAAAGAATTATGGAGTGGTAGCATGTTAAATAAGATCACCTTAATTGAGCCAAAGGCCCCGGGAGCACATGTATACAGCACGGTAAATATGCCCCGGCTTGGACTGCCGCAGCTGGGCTCAGTTTTGCGCAGTAAAGGTTACCAGGTGAAAATATTTTTTGAAAAAAGTGGAGAGATTGAGCTTCCTGCTTTACTTGATTCCGATCTTGTCGGGATATCGATAATTACTTCCACCTCCACTGAAGGATACCGGATCGCCCGTTTCCTCCGGGAAAAGGGAATGCCTGTAATAATTGGCGGACCGCATGCTACTTTTATGCCCGAAGAAGCTTTAAATTATGCCGATTATGTGATCAGGGGAGAGGGAGAGTCGGCGATCCTTCCTCTCCTGGAAGCAATAGGTAAAGGTGCTGCCCCGCTGGGAATACCCGGAGTTTCCTATATTTTGGATGGGGAGCCTGTTCATAATCCTCCACCCCCTTGCGCTGAAGATCTGAATTCATTACCATCTCCTGATCTTTCCCTTTTTGTCAATATGGGGAAGCTCTCAACCGTTCCTGTTCTTACTTCTCGCGGCTGTCCATTTAACTGCACATTTTGCAGTGTAAACT
>JAAZDR010000063.1 GCA_012512705.1 Bacillota bacterium | reverse complement strand
TATCCGCCCAATATAAAACAATTAGATGGCTGGCAGTTTCTATATCCTTTAAACAAGGCAAATATTCCTTGTATACTTCAATTTTAAACGTGTCATTTCGCAGTCTGCCTTGGATTGGGGCATCTCTTTTTGTTTTATAAGGTGAATGGATGATACCGACAGATTTGAGAATCACTTTTCACCCCTCCACTTTGTATATCTCTACTAACTCCATTTTGCTAACTTTTCCATCCGTGGGTCAGCAATCCTTTCCAAGTTTTTCCCTAACAGGGCAAGGGAAGTCACCAAAAGTGTCAAGAACATCCAAGGATAGAGCAACCACCATTTCCAGAAATCTGTAAAATATATGCCTTTAAAATTTACTGCATGGTTAATAATTAAACCCCAGCTCCTAGATGTAGGATCACCCAAACCTAGAAAGGCCAACGATGCTTCGGCAACGATCGCCTTACCGGCCAGCCTGATCATACTCACCATGACTATGGGCAGCAACTCAGGAATAAAATGTCGCGTAATCAGATAAAAAGAGCCGGCTCCATAATGAGAAGCCATTTTTATATAAGGCTGCTCTTTTAAAGACAGCGCCCCGGACCTTACGATCCTAGCCGGAATGGACCAAGAAAAAAGTGCAAGGACAACAATAATATTGATAAGGCTCGGGCCCCAAAAAGCTGCTAAAACGATCATCATCGGTAAATTTGGCAAAGCAATCATGATATCAATTAACCTCATGAAAAATCTGTCAACCCATCCTCCTTTAAAGGCTGCAAACATCCCGATGATGCCGCCGCCCAGACCAGCCAATAATGCAGTCCCAAGGCCAACGGCCAAGCTTATCCTTGCACCAAAACAGATCATCGCCCAGATATCTACCCCAAGCTCGTCTGTCCCTAAAAGATGCGGCATTCCCGGAGGTGAAAGGGGAGGACCAGAAGAACGCTCATGGGGCAGCCATGAAAAAAAAGGTGCAAAGACCGCTAAAATTATGAGCAGTATCAAAATAATCGCTGAAACTTTTCCCGATATATCTAAACTCCGCCAAACTGCTTTTATGCCCGGGAAAATATTTTTTAACACCACGTGATAACCCCTTTTTAATCTAGACTTAAAATTCTTCCATCTCCCGGCTACCGATTACAGCGGGCCTTGTCCGGGGATCAATATACTTGTAAGCCAGATCCGCCAGCATGTTTGCCACCATTACCCCAACAGCCAGCACAAGGAATATCCCCTGGATCAGCGGATAATCACGCACTACTACTGCTGAACGCATTAAAACGCCTATCCCCGGATATGAAAATACATTTTCTGCCAGAATTGCCCCCCCGATCAGGGCACCAAGCTGAATAGCTATGCGTGTACACAGCGGCATCAGTGCATTGCGAAGAGCATATACATAGCGGATACGCAACTCTTTCAACCCTTTTGCCCGCGCTGTGAGCATATAATCTTTCGCAAGCACTGTCCCCAGACTGTTACGCACCAACAGGTAAATACCTCCCGTTCTAGAAAGTGTGAGCGTAAGAACAGGCAAGGCTGCATGGTGAAGCATATCCGCTATCTTATCCCAAATGCTGTCATAATTAGCAAAATGGGTAGCAGCACCTGCCAGAGGGAATAACCCTAAGCCTGCTCCAAGCCAAATCAGCAAGGCCAATCCAACAAGGAAAGCCGGTATTTCAGAAAAAACGACTAGTGCGGTATATAATACGCTGTCTTGCCACTTACCTCTATGCCATGCAGAATAGCTTCCCAGGATTATGCCGGCAATGATGCTTAAACCCATGGCGCTGATAACCAAAAACATCGTCCAGGGCAACCTGCGCAGGATAATGGTGCGCACATTTTCTTTATAATAGTAACTAAAACCCAAATCCCCCTCAGCAAGATCTTTAAGGTAGGAGAAATATTGTTCGTGTAAAGGCCTGTCGAGTCCATAGTATTCATGATAATACTGTATTTGTTCTTTTGAATAAAAAGCAACCAGCTCATCCACTTCTCCGGAATAGTGCAAAAATGGCTCGCCAGGCATCATTCTCGGCAGGGCGAAGTTCAGGCTGATAATCACCAGAAAAGTGAGGAAGTATTCAACAACCCTAAATATACTGGACGACCTCTTCTTGCCTCTTAGTATATCCATTATAAAAAACCTGCCTCCATAAGCTCCCTGGCGTGACAGCAGCTGGATTCTTCCATCACATAGCTGGCGGATCCTTCTTCTACTATTTCGCCATTGTGAAGGACGATAATCCTCTCAGAGATTTTTCGAGCAAGCTGTAAATCGTGAGTGATAAAAACCATGGCGAAGCCGCTGCTATTCTGCAGCCCTTTTAAAAGACGCAGCAAATTGGCCTGAGTAGAAACGTCCAGCATTGAGGTTATCTCGTCGGCCAGCAGCAGCTTTGGTTTCATTACCAGGGCGCGGGCTATGGCTATCCTCTGCCTTTGTCCCCCACTTAAAGAGGAACAGTATCTTTTTAAAAACTCATCATCTGTAGGAAGCTGAACATCTTTCAGCGCTGTTTTTATCCTTATCATTCTTTCTTCTAAAGAGCCGAACTTATTTACATGCAGAGGTTCCAGCAGGGCATCTTCTACCGTAAACCGGTGGCTTAATGCGCTGAAAGGGTCCTGCAAAATAAGCTGAATACCGCCCTCTTTACAGGCAGGCCAGTTGCTTTTGACTTTCCGGTTATCAAAAACCACCTCTCCTCTGTCGGGAGGCAAAAATCCGGCGAGAATATGGGCTAGGGTGGACTTGCCGGAACCTGATCTGCCCACCAAGGCTACTGTCTCACCATGACGCACTCTCAGCGTAACGCCTTTGACTGCAGGGATAACTGTATTCCGCAGCTTGAAGCTTTTTGAAATATCTGTAGCCTTCAAAAGATCGACTATCCCCCCCCGGTGACAGGCAATTTTTCTGTTGGCAAGCACCTGTTCCAAAGGAGGCTTCTTCTCCCTGCATATAGCTAAAACCTGTGTACACCTGCTGGCAAAGGTGCACCCTCTAACTCCGATCTGTGCCTCTCCCGGAATGCCCCAAAGATCTTTATAAGGAAACGCCTGAACCGAGGAATTTATAAGCCCTCTAGTGTAAGTGTGTGCCGGTTCTTCCGTTATCTCCCGGGTTAAACCCATTTCCAATATTTCGCCAGCATAAAGAACAATCATTTTATCAGTGAGATCCTGCACAGCAGAAAGATCATGGGATATGACCAACATGGAAAACCCCAGCTTCTCTTGCAGGTTGTGAATCATCTCAAACAAGTTTTTTCTGGTGACAGGGTCCAGTGAACTTGTTGGTTCGTCCAGAATAAGCAGGCGGGGCCTACAGGAGATGGCCATGGCCAAAAGCACCCTCTGCATCATACCGCCGGAAAGCTGGTGGGGGTAAGCATCTTTCCAATACTTTTCCAGACCTACCAGTTCAAGCAACCTTTCCGCTTCCAAGGATGCTTCCCGTTCCAATAGATTCTCTGCTTCCTTTAAAGGTTCCACGATCTGCTGCCCAACCTTCATGACCGGGTTAAGCACGTCCAGGGAATTTTGAAAAACCATGGCGATAGTTTTCCAACGCAGTTTTTTCTTCTCTTTTTCAGCAAGAGCCATCAGCTCTTTACCTGCCACCCGGACACTGCCATAAACCCTATGCGGCGGATCGATTAAGCCCATCAGAGCCATGGCCAAAGTCGTCTTGCCGCTGCCCGATTCTCCGAGAATGCCGAGATTATCCCCGCTATTCATGCTGAAAGAGATCTTATTTAAAGCCGGCAAAAAGTTTTCAGATGTTTGATAGTGTACTGCCAAATTATTTACTTCCAGCAAAAGATCGTACCCGTTGCAAGAACTCATCGATCAGATCAACCCCTACTATCGGATTAAAAAAGATAAAATGTTATGTTCCATCATATGGTGGTCAAACACATGCATCCAACCATCGTGGATGTCATTTCGAAAAACATCATAACCAGTGGTTAAGTATAGAGAAATTTCCGGCACATCTTCAGCCAGAACCTGTTGCAATTCCATGGTTATCTCTTTCCTTACAGCTTCATCAATTTCTGATCTTAGCCGTCCAGCCAATTCCTCAACTTGCACATTAAAGTAGCCGGGGGTTCCATCCGACCAGTCACCGCGATCACCGCCTGTAAATCTTTCTCCCAAATAGTTTGGGTCTCTAGCCCAACCTCCATGACCTACCAGCACCAACTGATAATTTCCTTCTGCAATCCTGCTGTCTCTTGTTTTCATCTCTGTAGAGACGACTTTGATTTCTATGCCAATATCCGAGAGGTGTTCTTTGATCACTTCCCCAATCCTTACTTCTGTGTCTTCACCGACCAACAGCTCAAATTGGAGATTTTGCCCTTCCAGGCCAGCCTCTTTAAGGAGTATTTTTGCTCTCTCTATATCCCGTTCATACTTGGGCAAGTTAGGGTTAAACCAGCGGTGGTCGGGCGGCAGAACACCTAGGCTGCCTGCAACAGCAGCTCCCCGGGCCGTTTTATCGACAAGATCCTGACGGTCAATAGCATAGGCAAAAGCCTGCCGCACCTCTTTGACTTTAAATACCGGCACCTTTTCCATATTAAACCTTAGACGGTAGCCCCAAAAACCCGGCCGCTGAATTATCGTGTATTTTGGGTCATTCTCAAAACGAGACAGCGCATCCACAGGTATGCTGGCACAATGGATATCCCCTTTTTCCAGGGCGAGGACAGGATCGCTTACCGGGATAAATTCCAATACATCTACGGCGGGTTCCAGTCCCCAAAAATCTCTAAATGCTTCATAACGGTAGGTCCCATGCTCTTTATTGTAATCCGTGAGAGTGTAAGAGCCGGTTCCTATTACCGCTTCTTCGGCAGTGAATTCATCAGGTCTATCGACTTCAGACCAGATATGCTGGGGTAGGATATACACAGAGCTGAGGTTCTCAAAAAGGTTTGGATCTGCCGCTGCAAAATTAAACTCAACCTGGTAATTTGAGAGCGCCTTTACTTCTAGCAAAAAAGTATCGTCCATAAAAGCCTCCACTGGACTTACCGGCGGATATTTTTTAAGATAACTAAACGTAAAGACCACATCTTCTGCCGTAAAAGGCTCTCCATCATGCCACTTGGCGTTTTCCACCAAGTTAAAAATATACTTTTTGCCCTCCTCGCTTATTTCCCAACTTTGTGCCAACCATGGGATAAACCCTTTTTCGTCCTTCTCGATCAGCTTATCAAAAATATAATTAACCCTGGCATTGCCGGGGCCTCTGGAGTAACGGGTGTAAGGCTGCGGGAACCCCCAGTCACCACCTTCCAAACGCAAGACCACTGGTTCAGCAGATTTCTCTTGCTGCTCTTGCTGCTTGCCGCCCGATCTAGCGGTTTCATCAACCCTATCTCCCTCTATAGCAGTACCGCAACCACTTAAAGCAAACACAAACATTAAGACAACAGCTGCTGTCACCACAGCAATCTTTTTTAACATCTCTGTCCCCCTTCCTCAAGAAATCAACTCTTAAAGACCCTAGAGTAATCCTCAAAGCAGTCGAGGCAAACTACTTTCCCGTTTTGATTTCTAGTCCTAGGCTCCATGGCATACTCCCCGCAGTTGGAACATTTTACCGAGGGAAACAAGCGAGCTTTTCCCGGCAGCAGATGAAGATCTACTTCTTTTACCATGGCGAACTTCTCTACAGGCATATTTAATATCTCGTCAATCCTTTGCTTGCGAAGCCTTTCATATTCCTTTTTTTCCACAGATGTAGCGCTTCCATCAATCACCTTTTGAAAAAGTTCCCTCGTTTTAGGGTCTCTCTGGGCTGTCTCACCGTTCACCGATATCCTAATGGCTTTTTGGGAATTGCGGCTGCCAAAGGTATAGACCTGTTTCCCTGTATCTTTAAATATCAAATTACCTTTTCCCAAGGTGCACCCTGTCATGACCATAATCGCATCTACACCGCAGGCATCATTTTCTACGATAGCAACCATTTCCTCATCCTCTGCCTTTACTTCATGCAGGTAATCCAAGGCAATCTCTGCCACCCTGTACCCAATTGCCAATCCCGGACAGACGTGACCATGAAAGTCAACAGCTTTTTCCCACGATGTTTTTTCCCTACACATTTGCCTGACCTCCGTTACAGGATATGTGTTACTAATTTAAATATACGTGCTACCAAAAAAGCAAAAATAAAAAATATAATACCCCAAATCTCCTGCTTAACGTGTTACTATTTTCTTAATTAGTAACATTTGATAGTTTAATATTCTGTGTACCAATATATTATTCCTGCCATACGGAAAATATTTTTTCAACTTCTTCAAGCCTTAAAACTTTCCATTGACAAAAAGGCAGCAGTATATATAAAATATATTTTGAAAATCAAATATTTTTTGTTTCAAACAATATCTTATTATGGAGGTTCTGTATTGAACTATATTGAGGAATTAACAGACGAACTTTTACTTTTTTATAACGGTTTTGCTTCCTGGGAAAGTTCTGTAATCCGTTCCAGCGACCTGAGTGTATCAGAGGCTCATGCACTGGAAGCACTGAGACAACATGGAACGATGAACATGAAGTCCCTTGCCAGCAAGCTGGGTGTTGCCACCGGTACAACCACTGTAACTGTTGATCGTTTAGAGGCCAAAAACTACGCCAGACGCACATCAACAAAAAAAGACCGGCGGGTTAATCTAATCAGCCTGACTGAGAAAGGACGAAAAGCTTTTGCAGAACATCACCGTTTTCATCTAAAATTGACCGAAAAGATGATAGCTTGCCTTAAGGAAGAAGAAGTCAAACAACTGCTGGAGATTATTAAAAAGATCAACAGGGAAATTTTTTGACTCATACTAACTTTTGGGAGAGGGGCAAATTAATTGATTGGCAGATACAAAGATCTCGG
>JAAZDR010000062.1 GCA_012512705.1 Bacillota bacterium | reverse complement strand
GCAGCCAAGCCGTTTGGACAAACTATTTTTAGAAGAATTGAAATCTATTGCACCTGCTATAATAATCACAGTTGCATATGGCCGGATACTTCCAAAGGCAGTCTTAGACCTTCCCCCTCTAGGATGTATAAACCTACATGCTTCACTACTTCCAGCTTACCGAGGTGCGGCACCGATTCACCGCGCTGTGATCAATGGAGAGAAGGAAACTGGAGTTACAGTAATTTATATGACAGAGGAATTAGATGCCGGAGATATAATCCTCCAGGAGTCTATACCTATAAAAAAAGAAGATACGGCGGGCACGATACATGATATTTTGGCGGAGCGAGGGGCATCGCTTCTTTTAAAAGCGATTCATTTACTAGAAACAAAAACAGCGAAGCCTTATCCCCAAGATGCTAGCCAAGCTACTTATGCCCCTCCTTTGAAACCGGAGGAGGAGAAGATTGACTGGAGCAAGCCGGCTACTGAAATTTATAACCTTATTAGAGGGATGAATCCTTGGCCGGTGGCTTATACTTATTTCCAAGGTCGGAGGCTGAAGGTATGGGGAGCATCTCTCCTGGATAAAATGACCGGGTTAGCCGCTTCTCCAGGAGAAGTTATCAGTGTAGGGGAAAAAGGAATTAAGGTTTCAGCAGGTGTCGGAGAACTCCTAATTACAGAAGTTCAGCCGGCGGGACGCTGCCGAATGTCAGCTGTATCCTTTTCCCACGGGCATGTATTAAAAAAAGGTTGCCGTTTGGGCGAAAATTCATCAGTTAAGGAATGATTGGCATTATGCGTCCCAAAAAAAGGGTTTTTTTAGGACTTCTCTTATTAGGGCTGCTAATAAATATTGGTATCGTTATTTATGCTTGGGCTATAATATTTGATTTTGGAGGCGATATCTACCGTTTAGCTCTCTTAGGTCTGGGAGGAGTTTTGATTTTCTTTGCCCTTTTAACAACAATTGGGATCATTTTAATTACGATTTCGCTTTTGAGAAAGCAGACCAGCCCACATTTACGCTGGTTTATGGAAAAAATAGTAGTTTATCTCTTTCCGTTTGTGCTCCAGCTGGGTAAAATATTGCGCATTGCTCAGGATAAAATTCAACGCTCCTTTATTGAGGTAAACAATCAACTTGTAAGGCATCGCAGCATAAAGATAAAGCCAGAGAGACTCCTTCTACTCCTACCACACTGTTTACAATGGAGTGAATGTGTTTACAAAATTACAAAAGACCCGAAAAACTGTCGCCTTTGTGGTAAATGCAACATAGCAGCGCTGCTGGAACTTTGCGAACGCTATCATTTAAAATTGAAAGTGGCTACTGGCGGAACATTGGCCCGCAAGGCAGTAATTGAGGCAAGACCGCAGTTAGTTCTAGCAGTTGCCTGTGAGAGAGACCTCTCAAGCGGCATTATTGACAGCTTCCCTCTGCCTGTATATGGAATACTCAATGAGCGACCGGAAGGTCCGTGTCAGAATACCAGGGTAGATCTGCAAAAGGTGGAGGAGGCGATAAAGAGTTTTATAATAACGAGGTGAAAGAAATGCTTTTTCTCGGTAATCCAATCGGATTAATGGTTGTAATCCCTGCGTTGCTTTTTACTCTCTATGCCCAATCGCGCGTGAGCGGAGCTTATGCAAAGTTCTCCCGGATTGCTGCCGCAAGAGGGTTTACCGGAGCACAAGTTGCGTCACAGCTCTTACAGGATGCTGGGATTGATCATGTTCGTGTAGAACAGACGCGGGGAACACTGACCGACCATTACGACCCGCGGAAGAAAGTTGTCCGTCTTTCTCCGCAAGTTTATGGCGGTTCGTCCCTTGCTGCAATCGGAATAGCTGCTCACGAGGTTGGTCATGCT
>JAAZDR010000061.1 GCA_012512705.1 Bacillota bacterium | reverse complement strand
GCCTCTCCTTCCTTCTCCTCTATGGATAAAAATAGCTTACCCGACGCCAGATCAAATATGCATTTTTGAACGAAGCAGCTATAAATTGCGCCTGTGCGGGAATACTAAAAAGCAGTGAAAGAGAGGTGTAAAGCTATGCATCCGCTGGATAGAAAGATCCTTAATGCTGACGAAAACCTCCCGCGCTACTACGGCAAGGATACGCTTGTCCTCATGCCCCGGGATCCTTATTGGCTTTTTGCCTACTGGGAGATAAGTGAACCGACGCGTGAAAGAATACGAAACGAATGGGGCGAAGGAGACCTTGCTGCCGCTGAACCGGTATTAAGGGTCTACCGCTATTTATGGGGGAAGGAAGAAATTGAAAGCAGTTATGATATCCCGCTCCCGGAAGGGACGGACAGTTGGCATCTGCAGGTAGGAGTTGCCGATCGGCTTTACCACGTTGAGCTAGGATGGAAACGCCACGGTCAGTTTTTTGCTGTTCTGCGATCGAATATCGTCCGCACTCCCAGAGATGCGGTAAGTGATATTATCGATGAAAACTGGCAGCTTCCCGACTGGCAGGCCAGAAAACTTTTCCGGCGCATTAATCTTGCGCACCTGAGTTCGCCGGAACTCCATAGACGACAAAGAAGGTCGCTTCTCCGTTCCAGAAAGGGGGGGCAGCATGGCTGAAGGTTATCTATCCCTTATTCTCCACGGACACCTCCCATATGTCCGCCACCCGGAGCATGAATACTCCCTGGAGGAAAAATGGTATTACGAGGCGGTTCTGGAGTGCTATATCCCGATTTTAATTGCGATGGAAAGGCTGGAGCGGGACGAGGTCGATTATGCGCTTACCTTTTCTCTATCACCGACCCTGCTTTCGCTTATGGAGGATCGCCTGATCCAGGAGCGCTGCGGTCGTTATATTCAACGGCTGTACGAATTGGCAGAAAAAGAGGTTCAAAGGACTGCAGGGGACCCTATTTTTGCCCCGGTGGCCCAGATGTACCGGCAGCGGCTGCAGGAGGGCGATCATTTCTTCAATGTCCGCTATGAGAGATGTTTAACCGAGGCCTTTCGGGAACGTGCAGAGTCAGGACATGTGGAACTGATAACCTCCTGTGCCACCCACGGCTACCTACCGCTGCTTGCCCAGCAAAAAGAAAGCGTTTACGCCCAGGTGGCCCAGGCGGTTGAATACTTCGCTTCGCTTTTTGGGCAGCCGCCGCGCGGAATCTGGCTGCCGGAGTGTGCTTATCAGCCGGGAATTGAGGAGACACTCGGTGAGTTCGGCATCCAATATTTTATTACCGCCACCCACGGGGTGCTCTACGCTGCCCCGCGCCCGAAATACGGCGTTTACAGCCCGATCCTAACGAATAATGGGATCGCCGTTTTTGGGCGCGATCCGGAGACCACTACCCAGGTGTGGAGCAAAAATGAAGGTTACCCCGGAGATTATTACTACCGTGAATTTTATCGTGATATCGGCTACGACCTTGATTTTGAATATATTAAGGATTACCTTCATCCTCCGGGGATGAGAGGCGATACAGGACTGAAGTATCACCGGATCACTGGCGGCAGATTGGAAGACAAGGAACCGTACATCCCGGAGCGGGCACGAGAAAAGGCAGCAGAGCATGCCGGCAATTTCATGTTCAACCGTGAAAAACAGGTGGAATACCTTTCGACAGTAATGGACCGCCCGCCAATAATAGTTGCTCCCTATGACGCTGAGCTTTTCGGCCACTGGTGGTATGAGGGGCCGGAATGGCTGGAGTTTCTCTGCCGTAAGATCCATTTTGACCAACAGCAGCTGCAGATGATTACCCCCGGCGAATACCTTGATCTGCGCTACCCGCTGCAAGTCTGTACCCCATGCGCCTCCAGCTGGGGGAACAAAGGATATCATGAAGTCTGGTTAAACAGTGCAAATGACTGGCTCTGGCGGCACCTGCATCACGCAGCCGAACAGATGATCCGCCTTGCTACTGATTATCCTGAAGCAGAAGGCCTTTTAGAGGCAGCCCTGAACCAGGCTGCCCGGGAACTCCTGCTCGCTCAGAGCAGCGATTGGCCGTTCATCATGACTGCTAAAACGATGGATCAGTATGCCCGCCGGCGTGCCGTAGACCATCTCCTACGCTTTCGCAAGCTAGAAAAAGAGATCAGGCGGGGAGAAATAGACGCTCACTGGCTCGCCAAACTACAGGCAGCAGATAACATTTTCCCGTACCTCGATTACCGTCTCTTCCAGCGGCTGGAGCTCACGATGCCGGTGGAAGAAGCGCTTGAACAGGCAGCGCAAGTTTAAAAGGAGAGGTTGTAACTGCCTCTCCTTTTATTACTTTAACCCCTTATAGAGATCAAAGACTAGGGTCACCAAAAGCAGAAGCCCAAAGAGTCCCACTAATGGATAGACGGTGGCTACGATACAGGAAAACCCCAGACGGGCAGCGAAGAATGCGGCAAGCGCGGTGAGTACGGTCAAAGGTTTATACCAGGGGTTAGCGGTAGGAACAAGGCGAGAGATAAAACCAAAAAGGCTGCCGATGGCCGTGGTGTATACTTCTAGGAGGAGAACTACAGTATAGAGCACACGGGCTCCTGCCGACAGTTCTCCGGCAATGAGGAGCATTGGGATTTCCGCATCGGCAGCAAAGGGTGCCCGTATAAGGATGGCAAAAAGAATAACAAGAGCACAGGCACCAAGCCCCGCTGAACCGAGCAGGGCTCCTCTTTTTATTTTTTTTCTCTCTGCCATGGCGCCCATTGGCGCAAGAACGCTAATCGCCAGGGTCAGGTTGTAGGAGACATAGACAAGGGAGGAGAGCACCCAATTTGGTATTGGTGCACTTTGCGGTGATGACCAGAGCAGCTTTACAGGAAAATTAAGCAAGAGGCAGATGCCAATTACCAAGGTGGCTAAAATCAATAAAGGAACAACAGCGGTTGTGGCATCAACCACCTTACCAAAGCCTGAAAATACGGTTGCCCCGGCCAAAAAAGCCATCAG